>CALRKX020000097.1:0-7514 GCA_943368305.1 Erythrobacter sanguineus | reverse complement strand
CGTGCCGCGTCTGCCTTGATGTCTGCCCCGTGCATATCGAACCGATGACCAAGATCATCGAGATGCGCCGCAGCCTGGTCGAGGATGGCGCTGTCGAACCGATGCTGCAAGACGCCCTTGCCAGCCTGCAGCGCAACGGCAATTCCTTGGGCAAGCCCGGACGGCAGCGGGCAAAGTGGACCAAGGACCTTAGCTTCAAGATCAAGGATGCGCGCAGTGAGCCGGTCGATATCCTGTGGTTCGTGGGCGATTATGCCGCGTTCGATCCACGTGTGCAGCGGATCACGGTCAAGGTGGCCGAAACGCTTCACGCGGCCGGCGTGAACTTTGGCATCCTTTTCGACGGCGAACAGAACAGTGGCAACGACGTGCGGCGCGTCGGCGAGGAAGGCGTGTTCGAGATGTTGGCAAAGCACAACATCGACGTCATCGACGCCTGCGATTTCAAGCGCATCATGACCACCGACCCCCACAGCCTGAACGCCCTGCGGCAGGAGTACAAACTGTTCGGGCGGGATTACGATGTCGTCCACTATACCCAGCTTTTGCTCGAACTGATCGAGGCCGGACAGCTGACGCTCGACACGGGCGACGCCACAACCGTCACCTATCACGACCCTTGCTATCTGGGCCGCTACAACGGCGGCTTTGATGCCCCGCGCGAGATCATCCGGCGCGCCGGCCATCATCTGCACGAAATGGGTCGGTGTCGCGAGAACAGCTTCTGCTGTGGCGCAGGCGGCGGTCGGATATGGATGGACGATAGCATGGCCGTCGAACGCCCCAGCGAAAACCGGATCAAGGAAGCGCTTGCCTTGGGCGATGTGAAGATGTTCGTCGTGGCCTGCCCGAAGGATACGGTCATGTATACCGCAGCCGTCCAGAACCTTGGCGCAACCGAGCAACTGGTGGTCAAAGACATCATCGACCTTGTTCGCGCCTGAAACATCGTTTCCGAGAGGCAAAGTATGATACCCGCCCGCTATGCCCACCTTGCGTTCAGCTTCTTTCTTTCGGGGATGATGTCATGCATCGTAACTGGCGTGGCTACATTGCGTGCCATCGGGGTCTCGGAGCAGGTCTTGCACATTTGGCTTACCGCTTGGCCAATCAGTTGGATGATTGCTTTTCCTGCAGTCACAATCGTTGCCCCAATCGCAAGATGGTTAGCGGCGTTCATCTGCAAATAGGCTCAATGCTCATTGTCCTTGGATAGCGGCAGAGGGAGAACGCCCGCCACGGCAGGCGTTTTTTGGTCACGCTGGTCCTGATCCGTACGGGGGTGATCGATTCCCTGTGCTCTTTAACCTAGGTCTACCCCGCCATGTTCACGTCACTGTTTCGGCAGCTGCGGCATCAATCGGCACCGCGATCACCGCTTCGACCTACGGGATGGGCACCGGGGTCAATCCGACCGGCGTGACCAAAACCCTGAACCTCGGAACCGGCGGCGCATCCGGATCGACCACGGTCGTCAACATAGGTTCGGCCTCTGCTGGGGCCGGAGGCACGACGGTCGTCAACACGCCGACCGTGACTTTCGCCAATGCGGTGACGCAGGTCGGCATGCCCCAGGCCAATCTGACCGCCCAGCTCTTGGGCCTCGGCGGGGCCACAGCCGACAGCTTCAACCGTCTGTCGATGAACACGCCAGCCGTGCTCTTGAACAATGCTGGGGCCGGGATCGAGGCCACCGTCAACAAGGCGGCGGCCGGGAACGACGCGGCATTCGCCTTCAAGACAGGATTTTCTGCCCGCGCCCTGATCGGACTTCTGGGCAATGACAATTTCAGCTTCAAGGTCAGTCCCAACGGCTCCAGCTTCTTCGATGCCATCGTGGTCGACCGCACCAATGGCCAGGTGGAACTGCCGCAGCCAACCGTGCTGCCGGGGCTGAATGCGGCTCCGGCCCCACCACCCTCGGGCAAAACCTCGGTCTACGCGCGCAACCGTGCCGGGGCGCCTTGGATCGATGTGATGCGGCCCTCAGGGCGGGATTTTCCACTGCAGCCGCATTTTGGGGTGAACCGCATTGCCAACTGGTCACCGTCGATCACGACCACGATCACCACCGAAGGTCTGCCGATTACCAACGTCGGCACCGTGTCGCACCCCACGCTGGCAGCAACGAACCTTGCCGCCAGCATGCGGCGCTGGCGCCTGACATCGGCGGCCGTGGTGGATTCGGTGCCCATTTCCGTGACGTGCCTGAAGCTGCCTGGCGCTGGCCCAGTTTTTCCCCGGCCGAGATTGCCTGCCGCGGGACCGGTGCAATCAAGATCAACACCGAAGCCATGGACAAGCTGCAGTCCCTGCGCAACCGCCTCGGAAAGCCGCTGATCGTCCGCTCCGCCTATCGCAGCCCTAGCCACAACCGCGCCGTCGGCGGGGCACCGGCCTCGAAGCACATGCAGGGCACCGCGTTCGACATCGCCATGTCGAACCATGATCCGGCCACCTTTGCCGAAGCCGCCCGCGCCGTCGGCTTTCTCGGCTGCGGCACCTATCCTCGGTCTGGTTTCATGCACATCGACCTTGGTCCCGCGCGGTCCTGGGGTGAACCCTTTGCTCTGCGCGCCACGCCCTTCGTGCCAGAAACTCCTCCTGCCCGTGAGGTGCTGGCCGACAGCCGGACCCTGAAGGGTGGCGGCGCAGCGGGCATCGCCACGGTTGGTGCGGCCGGAATCGAAGTCGCGCAGGAAGTCCTGGCGGAAACCCAATCCGCCATCCTGCCCCTGGTGCCCTACCTCGACACCCTGCGCTGGGTGTTCATCGCCGTAGCGTTGATCGGCATTGCGGTCGCGATCCATGCCCGGATCGATGACTGGAGGCGAGGCCAACGGTGATGGGCTGGATCAACGCGCTCGTCGGCAGCAGCCCCGCGCGCAAAGCGCTGGGCCTCCTGCTGGCCACCATCATCATCGCACTGTTCCTGCTGAACCTCCGCCGCGCCGGTGAACGCGCTGGTCGGCTGGCAGAGCGCCTTTCCACATCGGAGAAAACCCATGAAATTCAACGCCAGATGCTGGACGCCGCCAGCCGCCGCCCTGCTGATCGCGATGCTCTGGCTCAGCGCATGCGCGATGGGCGGTTCTGATGCCCGGGCGCCCTGCCCACCTGTGGTGGAATACAGCGCCGCGGATCAAACGCGCGCTGCCGATGAGGTGGACGCGCTGGCGGACGGCGCGGTGATTGTCCGGATGCTTGGCGACTATGCCGTGCTGCGGGATCAAGCACGCGCTTGCCGGTAATCGCCCCACCAAAGACCATCAGGCTATGGCGGTTTCATCCATGATCCACTCTTGACAATAATGATGACTGTAATCATAAGCACATTAAGATGATTACTATCATCAAAATTCATCTAACGCCCCGACAAGGTGTCGGCAGCTGGCGTCAGCAGAGAATGAAGGAGCAGGACCATGGCCACGCTTGCATCAAAGACCGCGTTCATCACCGGGGCATCCAGCGGGATTGGCAAGGCTGCGGCCCATGCGTTGACCCGCGCGGGATACCGCGTGATCGGCACCAGCCGCAATGCAGCACCCGGCGAGGTGCGCGACGGCATCCGCATGATCGCCTGTGATGTGACGGATGATGCGTCGGTGGCGCAGGCTGTCGCGCTGGCACATGCAGAGCTTGGCCGGATTGACCTGCTGGTGAACAACGCGGGCTATGCGGTGTCTGGCGCGGCCGAGGAAAGCTCGGTCGAACAGGTGCGAGCGCTTTTCGACACCAACTTTCTGGGTGTCGTGCGGGTGACCAATGCGGTGCTGCCGATCATGCGGGCGCAAGGGGCTGGGCGCATCCTGACCACGGGGTCGGTGTTGGGCCTGATCCCCGGCCCATTCGGGGCATATTACGCCGCGAGCAAACACGCGATCGAAGGCTATTCGGAATCGTTGGACCATGAGGTGCGGAATTTTGGTATCCGCGTGGCGGTGATCGAGCCTTGGGCCACCAAGACCGCCATTGAGGTGAACTCTCCGCAAGGGGACCGGCCCGTGGCGGCCTATGCGCAAACGCTGGCCAGGTACCGGGCGGCCTTTGACGCGGCCATGGCGGCGGGTGACAGGCCCGAGGATGTGGCGGCCACCATCGTTGCTGCGGCGCAAGATAGGGCACCACGGCTGCGCTATCCGTCGGGCAAGGCGGCCAAACAAACGTCCTTTGCCCGGCGGTTCCTGCCCCGCGCCCTGTTCGACCGCACACTCCGCAAGCAATTCAACATCGCCTGAAAGCCCGTCATGACCCGCTCACCCAACTATATCGACGCCGCCAACCAGTTCATTTCCGTGAACGGCATGCGTCTGGCCTACCGCGAACTTGGCCCCCGGGGTGGCGTGCCACTTGTGCTGCTGAACCATTGGGGCGCGGTGCTGGACAATTTTGACCCGGCGATTGTTGACGGGCTTGCCGCCACACATCATGTGATCGCGGTCAACTACCGCGGCATCGGTCTGTCGGGCGGATCAGCCCCGGTGACGATTGACGAAATGGCGCGTGACGCGATTGCGATGTTCCGCGCCCTTGGCCATGATCGCATTGATCTTTTGGGCTTTTCGCTGGGCGGCTTTGTCGCTCAGGACATCACGCTGAAGGCCCCCGAACTGGTGCGCAAGCTGATCCTGACGGGCACCGGGCCTGCGGGCGGCACCGGCATCGCGCGGGTAGGTGCGGTGTCTTGGCCGCTGATCATCAAGGGCCTGCTGACGATGCGTGACCCGAAGACCTACCTGTTCTTTACCGGCACCAAGACCGGACGCGCGGCCGCCAAGACGTTTCTGGCCCGCCTGACCAAACGCAAGGCTGACCGCGACAAGGGCCCCTCGCCGCGCGCCTTCCTGCGCCAACTTGCGGCGATCAATGCCTGGGGCCTGCAAGCGCCGCAGGATCTGGGGCGCATTCGCGTGTCCGTTCTGGTGGCCAATGGCGACAATGACATCATGGTGCCTACCGCCAACAGCCACGACATGGCCCGCCGCATCCCCGGTGCAGAACTGGTCATCTATCCCGACGCGGGCCATGGTGGGATATTCCAGCACCACGACCAATTCGTGCCAAAGGCACTGGCCTTTCTGGCCGCCTGATCTGTCAATTTCCATCGGAGAAACCCCGTGAAAGCCTTTGTCGTCGATAAATACAAGAAGAAGGGTCCGATCCGTCTGGCCGACATTCCAGAACCGCAGGTTAGCGCGGATGACGTGCTGGTACGCATCCACGCCACCGCGATCAACCTGCTGGACAGCAAGATCAGGGATGGCGAGTTCAAGCTGTTCCTGCCCTATAAGCCACCGTTCATCCTTGGCCACGATCTGGCTGGCACGATTGTGCGCGTCGGCGCGAATGTGCGCGGCTTCAAGGCAGGGGACGAGGTCTATGCCCGCCCGCGAGACTACAGCACCGGAACTTTTGCCGAGATGATCGCCGTGGATCAGGCCGATGTGGCATTGAAACCCGCCAGCCTTTCGATGGACGAAGCAGCCTCTATCCCGCTGGTCGGTCTGACCGCATGGCAGGCACTGGTCGAGGTGGGCCGCGTCAAGCCTGGCCAAAAGGTGTTCATTCAAGCCGGGTCGGGCGGGGTTGGCACCATTGCCATCCAGCTGGCTAAACATCTGGGGGCGACGGTCGCTACCACGACCAGTGCGGCGAATGTCGATCTGGTGCGCAGCCTTGGGGCCGATGTGGTGATCGACTACAAACGCCAGGATTTTGAACAGGTGCTTTCCGGCTACGATCTGGTGCTGAATTCGCAGGACGCGGGAACACTGGCCAAATCGCTGAACGTGCTGAAACCCGGCGGACAGCTGATCTCGATCTCCGGCCCGCCGGATGTGCCTTTTGCCAAATCCTTGCGGCTGAACCTTTTCTTGCGGTTCGTGATGCGGCTGCTGAGCCGGGGCGCGCTGAAAAAGGCCAAGGCGCGCGGCGTCAACTATTCGTTCCTGTTCATGCGCGCCGATGGGGCGCAACTGGCGCAGATTGCCAAACTGATCGATGCAGGCGCGATCAGGCCCGTGGTGGACCGGGTGTTCCCCTTTGCCCAGACGGCGCAGGCGCTGGCCTATGTCGAGACCGGGCGCGCAAAGGGCAAGGTCGTGGTCAAGGTCGCGGACTAAGTCCCTGCGCCCAACGCAAAACGAAAGGGGCAGCAACGATGCGGCCCCTTTTGCTATTGTGCCGGGCCTTCAAGGCTGGCGTGGCAATCGGCCCGGCAAGTGTCCAAAATCTCATCCGCCAAGGCCGACCCATCCGGGCAGGCCCGCGACAAGATCACCGCGCCAACCGCCTGCGCCAAAAGGCTGATGGCCTGCGGGCGGGCATCGGGGCGCCCTGCAAGCCCCCCCTCCAGCGTCGCAATCAGCCCCGCGATCCCATGGCCGAACACCGCGCGGGTGTCTTCGGGCAACCGCGCAGCCTCGCCGCTTAACGCCGCAGCAGGGCACCCCTGCCCCCGCGTGTCCCGGTGCTGACGGTTGATATAGGCGTCGATGACATCGCCCACGCTGTAGTTGGCATAGCGTTCGGACGTTTCGACAAACCCCTTGGCAGCTGCTTCGGCGATCAACGCTTCCTTGGAGGCGAAGTGATTGTAGAACCCGCCATGCGTCAGCCCCGCCGCTTGCATCAGGTCGGCCACGGCAACCCCGTCAAACCCCCGCTCTCGAAACAAGCCTGATGCGATGGCGACGATCCTGTCGTGGTTTTCCTGGCGCTTTTCCTTGGTGATCCGCATGTCTGACCCTTTTCAACAGCGCGCTTGCACTGGGTGTTACGCCACAAAACCAAGCAGCCCATAATGCTGATAAATATCATCAATGCGGGCTGGGATGCAAGGAACAGATCGCTGCTCCCGCCCGGCCTCTGGAAACGTCCTGGCCCGTCGGTTCAACTTCGGAATCGCTGACGATAGTCACCCGGGGTCAGACCCACGATGCGCAAAAACACCTTTCGAAACGCGCCGGGGTCGGAATAGCCGACCTCCCATGCGACCCGCTCGATCGGTTTCTGACCGAATTGCAGCAGCTCTTGCGCCTTGGCCACCCGCAGGCGTTGCGCATAATCCGTGGCGGTCAGCCCCGTGGCCTTTTGAAAACGGCGCAGGAAAGTGCGCTGTTCCAGCCCGGAGGTTTCGGCCAACAGGCCAAGGGCGGCGTCGCGGCCTTCGCTGGCCTGCAGCGCATGTTGGGCCTTCAGGATGGCCGCGTCGCCATGTGTCAGCCGGGGCACAAAGCCGCTGTAATAGCGCTGTTCGCGGCCTGGCGGATCGACCAGCATCATCCGCGCTGTGGCAGCCATGGTGACGGGCCCCAGAAATCGGTCCACCAGCCTCAAACCCAGATCGGTCCAGGCCATCAATCCGCCCGCCGAGATAATGTCGCCCCCGTCGATGATCAGGCGATCTGCATCAACCTTGGCGTCGGGAAAGCGGTCCTGCATGGCCTGCGCATGGGTCCAGTGGGTGGTGACGGCCCGCCCTGCCAAAAGCCCGGTTTCACCCAAGAGGAACG
>CALRKX020000096.1:0-7576 GCA_943368305.1 Erythrobacter sanguineus | reverse complement strand
CCCTTGCGGTGACGCAGGCCGCGATAGCAGCCAAGGTCCATCAAACGCTTGATGTTCATCGAAACTTCACGGCGCAGGTCGCCCTCGACGGTGAAGTTGGCATCGATGTATTCGCGAATTGCGAGGACTTCGGCGTCCGTGAGCTGATTCACGCGGCGCGCAGGCTCGATTTTGAGCGCTTCGCAGATCTGGGCCGCAGAATGCGAACCAATGCCGGTGATGTAGGTCAGCGCAATGGGGACGCGCTTTTGGGTCGGGATGTTGACGCCAGCAATACGTGCCACGCGTAGCTTCCTTTCGGTTGCGGTTCCGTCTTGCCAGAACCTTTTTTCACAACTGCCCCGGCAGACCGGAGCAACGATCTTCCCGCGCCTCTTGCGAAACAACGGGAAACCCGACAGCGGGCGATTCCGCAGCGGGACGCCGTGCTGTAAGGGCTTTCCGGCGGGCCGTCAAGCGGCCCGAACCGGATTTCATGCCTTGTCAAGAACTTTCGAGACGGCCGCCGCAACAGCGTCCATTTCCGCCAGCCCGTCCACGGACGCAAGCTGCCCCTTGGCATAGTAATAGCCGATCAGGGGCGAGGTTTTCTTGTAGTATTCCATGAGCCGGGTCTTGAGCGCATCCTCATTGTCATCTGCCCGGCGCCGCAGATCATGGCTGCCACAAGCGTCGCAGGTGCCGGCGACGGCGGGCGGTTTGGTCACATCGTGATATACCGCGCCGCAATTTCCACAGGTGAACCGCCCGGTGATCCGCGCGACCAGCGCCGCGTCATCGACTTGCATTTCGATCACGGCATCCAGTTTCTGGCCCGTCTTGGCCAGCAGATCACCCAAAGCATCGGCTTGCTTTAGCGTGCGGGGAAAGCCGTCAAAGATGAAACCGCCCCCCGCCCCCTGCCCGATCTTTTCTTCGATCAGACCAATGACAATCTCATCCGTGACCAACTCGCCGCGATCCATGATGGCCGCGACGCGCTTGCCCATCTCGGTGCCCGAGGTTTTGGCCTCGCGCAGCATGTCGCCGGTGGACAGTTGCACCATGGCGCGTTCGTCAACCAGACGCTTGGCCTGCGTGCCCTTGCCAGCCCCGGGCGGCCCGAGAAGAATGATATTCGTCATTGTCTCTCCTCAGCGACGGGCGGGGGCTTTGGGCGCACTGCGCTTCTTGCCGCGCAGGTTCGACTTTTCAATCAGACCTTCGTACTGATGCGCCAGCAGATGCGACTGGATCTGGTTGATCGTATCCATCGTCACCGACACCACGATCAGTACCGACGTGCCGCCGAAGTAGAACGGCACCGAGAATGTATCCCGCAGAATCTCGGGCAGCAGACAGATCAGCGCCAGATAGGCCGACCCCAGCACCAGAATGCGGGTGACGACATAATGCAGATACTCTTCGGTCTTTTTGCCGGGGCGGATGCCGGGGATGAACCCGCTCTGGTTTTTCAGGTTCTCGGCCACATCATCCGTCTTGAAAGAGACGTTGTAGGTATAAAAGTAGGCGAAGAACACGATCATCGTGATGAAGAACGCCAGATACAGTGGCTGCCCGGGACCGAAATAGGCCAGGATCGTCGACATGATCGGCCCGGTCTGCGCCCCCGAAAAGGTCGAGATCGTAGTTGGCAACAGCAGCAGCGACGAGGCAAAGATCGCGGGAATGACGCCCGCCGGGTTGACCTTGATCGGCAGATGCGACGAGCCGCCGTCATACACCTTCATGCCCACCTGGCGGCGGGGATACTGGATATGGATCTTGCGCAGCGCACGCTCCATGAACACGACGGCCGCGATGACCACGACCACCATGATCAGCACGCCGATGATGACGGGCGTTGCAATGCTGCCCGCACGACCCGCGCTGAAGAACTGGGCCAGCGCGCGCGGAATTTCGGCAACGATGCCGACAAAGATGATCAGCGAGGTGCCGTTGCCGATGCCGCGCGCGGTGATCTGCTCACCCAGCCACATCAGAAACATCGTGCCGCCAACCAGCGTGATGACACAGGACAGAGTGAAGAACAGGCCCGGCGTATGCGCCAGCCCGCCCGCTTGGATGGAGGCGGCTATGCCCCAGCCCTGAAAGGTCGCCAGTGCCACCGTGCCGTAGCGGGTGTACTGGTTCATCTTCTTGCGGCCCTGCTCACCCTCTTTCTTCATCGCTTCCCAGGCGGGAATCATCGACGACAAAAGCTGGATGATGATCGAGGCCGAGATATAGGGCATGATGCCAAGGGCAAAAATCCCCATGCGCTTGATCGCGCCGCCGGTGAACAGCGAGAGCATCCCGCCAATCCCCTGACCCGCGCGGTCCATGAAGTTGCGCAGCGCTTCGGCGTCGATGCCGGGAACCGGCACATAGGTGCCGAGGCGATAGACGATCAGAAGGCCAAGCGTGAAGAAGATGCGCTGGCGCAGGTCGGTCGCCTTGCCAAGCGCCCCCCACGACAGGTTCGCCGCCATTTGCTCTGCAGCAGATGCCATGTCCGGTCTCTTTCATGACTGCGCCGCCGAACCGTTCTCCGGTCGGCGGCGCGGGAAAACTTGGATGGATTTAAGCGGTCTTGCGTCCGCTCACAACCCGTTATTCCGCCGCATCGGCCTTGACAGTGATCGAACCGCCCGCAGCCTTGATCGCCTCAACCGCCGAAGCCGAAGCGCCGGTGACGTTCAGCTTGATGGCCGACTTGATTTCGCCCTTGGCCAGAATGCGGATACCGTCGCGCTTGATCGCGGTCAGACCGGCTGCAACCAGCGCGTCTTCGGTGATCTCGGCCTTGATGTCGAGCTTGCCGGCTTCGATGAACTTCTGGATCAAGCCCAGATTGATCACCGAGTAATGCAGCTTGTTCGGCTTGTTGAAGCCGCGCTTCGGCAGGCGCCGGTACAGCGGCATCTGGCCGCCCTCATACCCGCCCAAAGCCACGCCCGAACGCGATTTCTGGCCCTTGATACCACGGCCAGCGGTCTTACCCTTGCCCGAACCGGGACCACGGGCAACGCGCTTTTGCTTTTTGGCCGCGCCGTCGTTGTCGCGGAGTTCATTCAGTTTCATGTCGCTTCTCCTTGCCGGAAACGCCCCCGAAGCGAAAACGGGACGACCACGGCTTTTCTTGATTGTGAGTCGGGGCCCTTATGGCCACCGGGGGCGTATAGAGCTAGTGCGTGCCGCAATCAAGCCGCTTCCCGCAGCACTTCGACAGGATGGATATTTTTGCCCATACTATCGAGACTTTGCCGCCTCTGTTGGCTGCACCACCAGAGCAATCTGGCCGATGGCTGTGTTACGGAACCAATCCCGATTCATCAGCACTCCGTTTACAATGTAGAGGTCTTCAACCTCAAACTTCGTCATGCCGGTTCCGTCGTAATTGATCATTATGTACGCAGGCGCACCACCAGAACGGAAGAGGCGAAAGTTCTTTCCTTTTGCGTCTTTATCAGGACGCTCAAGGATAGAAAGGATCTGTCCATAGTCTGTTATACGCTCGTCCGCGAAATAGCATCCGCCCACCAGGGCACCTATTCCGAGCGCCGTGAGGATGCCGGCAATAATTGTCGCAGGTGCGCTGACAACGGCGGCAGGACTCCCCAAAAGGCCCGAGGTTCCACCGATAATTCCGACTGTGCCTGCACCAAATACACCTGCTGCTGTCGAACCCACCATAGCCGCGCCCGTGGTGGCGTTGGTTCTGATGTAAAGACCGGTCGCTTGAAACGCCACCCCACCCGCGCCCACCGTTCCGCCTGTTACCACCAGTCCCGTAGTGGCCTCGGGACTGATCCACTCACTCAGTCTCTAATCACAGATACCCGCGCTCGCCGTTGAACTTAAGAGAGAGAGCTTTCATACAAACCTGCCTGCACCAAGCACTTGAAACACTAAAAAGTCATCTCGCCGCCTGTCAATGCGGCGAGAAGGATAGATTTCCTCACACCCCCTTCGGCCACACAAAGTCCGGTCGAAGCCCGTCATAAACCGGGCGCCCGTCGTCGGGCTTCGCATAGCCCTTCGACGTATCATAGAAGGCGTGATAGGTAGCCTTGGGAAAACTGGCGTCGTCGTAGCCCATCACATTCGGCACGGCTACCCGGATGCGGTGTTGCTTGTCATCCAGCATGATCGCAGCACCGCAATCGGCGCACAGGCAAATCTCCAGCGGGCCGTCGGGGTTGTCTTTGTTGAAGGGCACCCGCTTCAGCTTCTCCGGGTGGTCCACCTCAAGATCGGCATAGTTGAAGAAGGCCACATGCGTCGTTTGCTGACCTGTCACGCCCTTGCAGACGTTGCAGTGGCAGACGTGGTTGTCGATCGGGCCTGCCTTGGCGTGGGTATGCACATGGGCGCAGCCACCGTTGAGTTCCGCCATTTTGTCCTCCTCCCAAAGGATCGTGCCGTGGCACGGTTGGCAGCTTACTCCAACGTCAGGGATTCGGATGCGGGAAACCGACACCGAAACGGCAAAACGCCCCGGCCAATCGGCCGGGGCGCCTGATTTCTGCCGTAAGGTGCGTGCTATGCACGCACCTTGGTCTTAGCCACGCTCTTCGATGATCTGCACAAGGTGCGAGATCTTGTTCACCATGCCGCGCACAGCCGGGGTGTCTTCCAGCTCACGGGTGCGGTTCATCTTGTTCAGGCCCAGACCCTTGAGGGTCGCGGTCTGAACGGCGGGGCGGCGGGCGGCCGAGGCCACCTGCTTCACGACGATGGTCTTCTTGGCCATGATCAAGCCTCCACTGCTTCAGCTTCGGGCTTCTTCAGAATCTCGGCCACCTTCTTGCCGCGGCGAGCCGCAACCTGACGGGGCGAGGTTTCCGACTTCAGACCGTCGATGGTGGCGCGGATCATGTTGTAGGGGTTCTGTGAGCCGATCGACTTGGCCACGACGTCCTGGATGCCCAGCATTTCGAACACGGCACGCATCGGGCCACCGGCGATGATGCCGGTACCGGCAACAGCCGTCCGCATCACGACTTTACCGGCGCCATGACGGCCTTCCATGTCGTGGTGCAGGGTGCGGGCGTCCTTCAGCGGCACGCGGATGAGCGAGCGCTTGGCCTGCTCGGTCGCCTTGCGGATCGCTTCCGGCACTTCCTTGGCCTTGCCCTTGCCAAAGCCGACGCGACCACGCTGGTCGCCGACCACGACGAGAGCCGCAAAGCCAAAGCGCTTGCCACCCTTTACGGTTTTCGAAACACGGTTGATCGCGACCAGACGGTCGGCGAATTCCGGGGTTTCCTCGGGACGGTTGTCGCGGCGGTCATTGCCCCCACGATTGTCCCGGCGGTTTTCACGTTCTGCCATAAGGCATTCCTTCACTGGTGGCGCGCGCAGCGCCGGTGTCGCCAATCCTGGTGCTGCCCGGACATGGTCCGGGGGCCCGGATCATCGGGGCGGCGCGAACGCCGCCCGCTGATTTTAGAACTTCAGGCCACCTTCACGGGCAGCATCGGCCAAAGCCTTGATCTTGCCGTGAAACAGGAAGCCACCACGGTCGAAGTAGCATTCTTCGACGCCAGCCTTCTTGGCCCGCTCGGCGATTGCCGCGCCAACCTTGGCAGCCGCTTCGACGTTGTTCTGACCAACCACACCCAGATCTTTCTCCAGGGTGGAGGCCGCCGCAACGGTCACGCCCTTGGCATCGTCGATCAACTGGACCGAGATGTTCTTGGACGAGCGGTGCACCGAAAGGCGCAGCCGGCCAGCCGACATCGCCTTGATTTTGTTCCGTACGCGCAGGCGGCGCTTGAGGAACAGCTCTCGTTTGTTCAAAGCCATTTTTGCGCCCCTTACTTCTTCTTGCCTTCCTTGCGGAAGACGAACTCGCCCTTATAGCGGATACCTTTGCCCTTGTAGGGCTCGGGACGACGCCATTCGCGGATGTTCGCTGCCACTTGGCCGACTTGCTGCTGATCGATACCTTCCACCGAAATTTCGGTCGGCTTCGTCGAGGTCACGGTGACCCCTTTCGGCACTTCGAAATTCACTTCGTGGCTGTAGCCCAGCGAAAGTTTCAGGACGTTGCCCTGAACAGCGGCGCGGTAACCAACGCCCTGAATTTCCAGATCCGACTTGAAGCCGGTGGTGACGCCGGTCACCAGGTTCTGAATCATCGAGCGGGTCATACCCCACTGTTGACGAGCGCGCTTGGAGAGACCACGCGGCGTGACCTTCACAGCTTCGGCTTCGATCGTGATGGTCACGTCGTCGCCAGCGGTGAACGAACGGGTGCCTTTCGGACCCTTCACCTCGATGGTCTGGCCGGACAGGGACGCCGAAACGCCCTTGACCAGCTCTACGGGTTTTCTGCCGATACGAGACATGGACCCCTCCTCAGAATACGGTGCAAAGCACTTCGCCGCCAACATTGGCCGCGCGTGCATTTGCATCCGACATGACGCCCTTGGGCGTCGAGACGATGGAGACACCCAGGCCGTTGCGGACCGTGGGGATTTCCTTGACGCCCATGTACACACGACGGCCGGGCTTTGACACGCGCTTGACTTCGCGGATCACCGGGGTGCCTTCGTAGTACTTGAGGCTGATTTCAAACTCGCCCTGGCCATTGGCCGTGGCTTTCTTTTCATAGCCACGGATGTAGCCTTCCGACAGCAGCACGTCCAGAACACGGGCGCGCAGGGTCGAAGCGGGCGACACGACGGTGGACTTGCCACGCATCGAAGCGTTGCGAATGCGGGTCAGCATATCGCCGATAGGATCGTTCATCGACATCGTGCGATCTCCTTACCAGCTCGACTTTACCATGCCGGGGATCTGGCCGAACGAGGCCAGTTCACGCAGCATGATGCGGCTGAGTTTGAGCTTGCGATAGAACGCATGCGGACGGCCCGTCAGCTGGCAGCGGTTGTGCAGCCGGGTGGCGGAGGAGTTGCGGGGCAGCTGGGCCAGCTTCTGAGTCGCCTTGAAGCGCTCTTCGATCGGCTTCGCCTGGTCGTGGATGACCGTCTTCAGTGCGGCGCGCTTGGCAGCATGTTGCTTGACCAGCTTGGCGCGCTTCACTTCGCGGTTCACCATGGATTTCTTTGCCATGAGTTTTTCCTCGCGCGTCAGTTGGAGAAGGGCATGCTGAAAAGCTTCAGCAGCGCCTTGGCTTCCGCGTCGGTCTTCGCGGTGGTGCAGATGATGATGTCCATGCCGAGAACTTCATCGACCTTGTCGAAGTTGATCTCGGGGAACACGATGTGCTCTTTCAGACCCATCGCGTAATTGCCACGGCCATCGAACGAGTTGCCCTTGACGCCGCGGAAGTCGCGGACGCGGGGCAGAGCCACGTTGACCAGACGGTCGAGGAATTCATACATCCGGTCGCCGCGCAGGGTGACCTTGGTGCCAAGCGGCATCTCTTCACGGACGCGGAAGCCGGCGATCGACTTCTTGGCCTTGGTGATGACAGCCTTCTGGCCAGCGATCTGCGACAGTTCCTCGGCGGCCTGCTTGACCTTCTTGGTGTCCTTGACCGCTTCGCCGACGCCCATGTTCAGGACGATCTTGTCCAGACGCGGGATCATCATGTCGTTCTTGTAGGCGAACTCTTCTTTCAGAG
>CALRKX020000095.1:0-7603 GCA_943368305.1 Erythrobacter sanguineus | reverse complement strand
TGTCGCGCTGCCAGTCGGTATAGGTGATGTTGTCGCCATGGCTGCGCCGCCACGGCTGGGCGGCATCAATCCCGGCGCTGATCGTGACCGACTGGTCCTTGGTGACCACCAGCCCATAGGGCCGACCGAACGAGCAATAGAGGAACCCCGAGTAATAGGCGATGTTCTGCATCGAGGTCAGGACAACCGCGTCCAGACCATGCAGATCCATCACATCACGCAAACCCTCGATGCGGTCTTCGTATTCTTCGGCAGAAAAGGGCAGCACCCGGTCGCCCTGGTGAAAGCGGTAGTGTTGTGGACGTTCCGTCATATCAGACCTCACTTGATGGGGCCTGCCTGTGACAGCGCAAGACCCCGAAAGGTCCCGGCGTACAGGACTTGGGCAGGTTTTCCTGCAAGCGGCGGGGCCATGCCCCTGTGGCGACGCCATCGCCACGGCTCGGGCGCAGGATAGCGCCAGCCGTGGCCCTGTGGCAAGCCTGTCCTTAAACCGCCTTGCCGGCGAAATCGGCCGCCGAATGGCGCTCGGCCAGTTGCTCGTTCGGCTCGCCCCAGGTCTTGTTGACGATGCGACCGCGTTTCACCGCCGGGCGGGCGTCGATCTTTTCGGCCCAGGCCACCACGTTCTTGTAGGACTTTGCGTCAAGGAATTCCGCCGCATTGTAGGACCGCCCCAAAACCAGCCCGCCATACCAGGGCCAGATCGCCATGTCAGCGATGGAGTAGTTCTCGCCCGCGACAAAAGGCACCTCGGCCAGCCGCCGGTCCAGAACATCAAGCTGACGCTTGGTTTCCATCGCATAGCGGTTGATCGGATATTCGTATTTCTCGGGTGCATAGGCATAGAAATGCCCGAAGCCGCCGCCAACAAACGGGGCGCTGCCCATCTGCCAGAACAGCCAGTTCAGCACCTCGGTCCGTTCCGGTCCCGATTCGGGCAGGAAGGCCCCGAACTTCTCGGCCAGATGGACCAGGATCGACCCGCTTTCAAACAGCCGCACCGGCGCGGCGCCGGTATAATCCCACAGTGCGGGAATCTTGGAGTTCGGGTTTACATCGACAAAGCCGGACCCGAACTGATCGCCCTTCGAGATGTTGATGGTCCAAGCGTCATATTCCGCGCCGGTATGACCCGCCTCCAGCAGTTCCTCGAACATGATGGTGACCTTGACGCCATTCGGGGTGGCGAGCGAATGCAACTGAAACCCGTGCTTGCCGCGTGGCAGCGTGGCCTCATGCGTTGCTCCGGCGATGGGGCGGTTGGTCGAGGCAAAGGCCCCGCCGTTTTCCTTATCCCAGGTCCAGACCTTGGGTGGCACATAGGGGGTGTTCATCGGGCGTCCTTTCGGGGTGCATCGGCCAGAACCTAAGCACGATTGTGCCCCGCGACAATCTGGCCGCCTTGTGCATTCCCGCACCGACCCCATCTGCAAAATATCACAATGCGGAGAAAACAATGCGCTGCCCGACCGATGGTGAAACCCTTGTCATGGCTGACCGCAACGGGGTCGAGATTGATTATTGCCCGAAATGCCGTGGGGTCTGGCTGGACCGCGGGGAGTTGGACAAGATCATCGAGCGCGCCGCAGCCCCGCCGCGTGAGGCGGCCCCGGTCTATCAACCCGAACCCGGTCGGGCACCGCGTCAAGACTCCCGTCAGGAAGAGACACGGCGATATCGGGACGATGACGATGACGATTACCGCCACGGCGGCAAGCGCAAGCGGCGGGACAGCTTTCTAGGCGATCTGTTCGATTTCTGATGAAATCCGTAGGGTGCGTGTTTTGCACGCACCCTTTAATGACAACAGGTGCGTGCAAGCACGACCCTACGGCGGCAGGGCAAACCCCTTAGCGCGACAACCCGCCAGCCAGGTTCGGCATGTCCAGCGCCGAGAATCCGTAGTGGCGCAGCCAGCGCAGGTCGGATTCAAAGAACGCCCGCAGGTCGGGGATGCCGTATTTCAGCATGGCGATCCGGTCGATCCCCATGCCAAAGGCGAACCCCTGCCACTGTGCCGGGTCAACCCCCGCCGCCGCCAGAACCTTGGGGTGCACCATGCCGGAGCCAAGGATTTCCAGCCACGAATCGCCCTGACCGATCTTGAGCTGCCCCCCTTCCCAAGAACAGCGAATGTCCACCTCTGCCGAAGGCTCGGTAAAGGGAAAGTGGCTGGCGCGGAACCGCAGCTCGACCGAAGGCACCTCGAAAAACGCGCGGCAGAATTCTTCCAGCGTCCATTTCAGGTTGGCCATGCTGATGTCGCGGTCAATCGCCAGCCCTTCGACCTGATGGAACATCGGGGTGTGGGTCTGGTCCATGTCCATCCGGTAGACCCGGCCCGGCGCGATGACGCGGATCGGTGCGCCCTGTTCGGCCATTGCGCGAATCTGCACCGGGCTGGTGTGGGTGCGCAGCACATGGGGCGGGCGGTCATCGCCGGTCGCGCGGTTCATGAAGAAGGTGTCATGCTCCTGCCGCGCGGGATGTTCGGGCGGAATGTTCAGCGCGTCGAAATTGTACCAGTCAGATTCGACCTGCGGCCCCTCGGCCACCGAAAACCCCATATCGGCGAAAATAGCCGTCAGCTCTTCCATCACCTGGCTGACGGGGTGGATGGTCCCCATCCGGCGCGGGCGGCCCGGCAGGGTGACATCCAGCCACTCGCTGCGCAGCCGCTCATCCAGCGCGGCATCGGCCAGCGCCGATTTCTTGGCCCGCAGGGCGGCGTCAATCTCGTCCTTCAGGGCGTTCAGATTGGCACCGGCTGCCTTGCGGGCCTCTGGCTCCATCTTGCCAAGGGTGGCCATCAGGGCCGAAATCTCGCCCTTCTTGCCAAGGGCGGAAATGCGCAGATCTTCCAGCGCCGCCTCGCCATCGGCGCCGGCAATGGCGGTCAGATACTTGGCCTTGAGGGTGTCTAGCCCGTCCATATGCGCCTCCTTGGGATCGCGCATCGTGCTAGCGGGCGGGGGCCGGATTTGCAAGGGCAGCGCGCGTGGCAAGGGCGGGGGGCTGTCTGCCCCCCGCACCCCCCGAGGATATTTGTGAACAGATGAGGGGGTCAGCCCGCGATGAGAGCCTTCAGCACCGCCAGCGCCTCTGGGCTGTCCCATTCCGCGCCGCCAATCAGGCGGGCGACTTCCTGTCCCTCCGGGTTGATGATCACGGTGACCGGCAGGCCCAGAACACCCATCGGGCGGGCAAGCTGTGATTTCGGGTCGCGCAGCACGGGAAGCAGTTTCACGCCCGCCTCGGCATAGAACTTGTCGATCCGCTCGGGGTCATTGCGCCCCGCTGCCACCGGCACCACGGCAATTCCGGGCATCACCGCCTGCAATCGGTCAAGCGAGGGCATCTCGCGCCGGCAGGGCGCGCACCAGGTGGCCCAGAAGTTCAGCACTACCCATTTGCCCTTGTAGTCGGACAGGCTGGCCTCGCCGCCATCCGCCTTGATCAGCGTGGCCACTGGCAGAGGCTTTGACTCTGCACCCGGCACCAGCTTTTCCATCTCGCCCGTAAGAAGGGGCGCAAGGTCAACCGCCGCCGCCGGGTTTGCGCCAAGGGCAAAGGCCGTATAAAGAGCCGCCAAGATCAGTTTCCGCATATCCCCTCCGAGGCATCCGATGACCGAGACCGCCACCCCAAAAGCCGCCAACACCATGTGGGGCGGGCGCTTCGCCGAAGGGCCGGATGCGATCATGTCGGCGATCAACGCCTCGATCGGGTTCGACCAGCGGCTTTACGCGCAGGACATTGCCGGCAGCCGTGCCCATGCCGCGATGCTGGCGGCACAGGGTATTCTGACCGATAACGATGCGGCGGCCATCGGGGAAGGCCTGCTCACGGTCTTGTCAGAGATCGAGGGCGGCACCTTCACCTTTTCGGTAGCCCTGGAAGACATTCACCTGAACGTGGAATCCCGCCTGACCGAGATCATCGGCGAACCCGGCAAGCGCCTGCACACCGGGCGCAGCCGCAACGATCAGGTCGCGGTCGATTTCCGCCTTTGGGTGCGCGACCAATGCGACGCCGCGATTTCGGGGCTAGAGGCGCTGATGAAGGCGTTTCTGGCGCAGGCCGAGGCGGGGATAGATTGGGTGATGCCCGGCTTTACCCATCTGCAAACCGCCCAGCCCGTCACCTGGGGCCACCACATGATGGCCTATGTCGAAATGTTCGCCCGCGACCGCAGCCGGTTTCAGGATGCGCGGGCCCGGATGAACGAATGCCCCTTGGGCGCGGCGGCGCTGGCGGGCACCTCTTTCCCGATCAACCGGCACATGACGGCGCAGGCGCTGGGGTTTGACCGGCCCACGGCGAACAGCCTTGATTCGGTGTCCGACCGCGACTTTGCGCTGGAATTCCTGTCGGCCAGCAGCATCTGCGCCATGCACCTTTCGCGCTTTGCCGAGGAACTGGTGATCTGGTCGTCCGCGCAATTCCGCTTTGTCCGCCTGTCAGATCGCTGGACGACTGGCAGCAGTATCATGCCGCAAAAGAAAAACCCCGATGCGGCAGAGCTTTTGCGCGCCAAGCTGGGGCGGATTCTGGGGGCGACGGTGGCCTTGTTCACCATCATGAAGGGGCTTGCGCTGACCTATTCCAAGGACATGCAGGAAGACAAGGAACAGGTCTTTGACGCCGCTGACAACCTGATGCTGGGTCTGGCCGCCATGACCGGCATGGTCAGCGACATGGCCGCCAACCGCCCGGTTCTGGAAACTGCTGCGGCCAGCGGCTTTTCCACCGCGACCGATCTTGCCGACTGGCTGGTGAAAAACCTGAACCTGCCCTTCCGCGAGGCGCATCACGTTACCGGCACGCTGGTGGCCCTGGCCGAACAAAAGGGCTGCGACCTGCCCGATCTGTCGATTGAGCAAATGACCGCCGTTCACGAAGGCATTACGCAGAATGTCTATTCGGTCCTTGGCGTGCAGAATTCCGTGCGCAGCCGCACCTCTTATGGCGGAACTTCGCCCGAACGGGTGGCCGAACAGGTTGCCCGCTGGAAGGCGGCGCTGGCCTAGGGCAACCTGCCCTTCATGCGCACCCTGATCGCCCTGCTGGCTCTTGCCGCCTGTTCCAACCCCAGCCTTGGGGTGGGGTTCGGTATTGGCGCGGGCGGGGTGTCGGTTTCGCCGGTTCTTTCCGGCACCGTGGGCGGTGTGCAGACATCCGTTTCCGCATACTGAGGTTTTCATGCGCGCCCTTGCCCTGCTTTCCCTTCTTGCCCTTGCCGCCTGCGGCGCCGACGGCGCCCCCACCAAGCCCGCGCCCAAACCGGGTGTGTCGATCTCGGGCGAGGCGGCTGTGGGTGTCGTGGTCAAATAGACCGCAGGCCGCTGGAAATCCCTTGTCGCACTGGCCCCTTGCGTTGCCCCCGGCGCGCGGCGTGATATACCCGGCCCGAACCGCGCGGAGGCTTCAATGGACCATTTCCTTTACAAGAACGGCACCCTGCACGCGGAAGATGTCGCGCTGACCGAAATCGCCGCTGCTGTGGGCGCGCCGTTCTACGTCTATTCGGCGGCCACCCTGACCCGGCATTACCGTCTGTTCACCGAAGCTCTGTCGCCCCTGCCGCATCTGGTTTGCTTTGCCATCAAGTCGCTGTCCAACGTCGCGGTGCTGAAACTGCTCGGCGATCTGGGCGCTGGCATGGATGTGGTCTCGGGTGGAGAATACCTGCGCGCCAAGGCGGCGGGCGTGCCCGGCGACCGCATCGTTTTTTCCGGCGTGGGTAAAACGCGCGAGGAAATGCGGCTGGCCCTGACCGGCGGCATCCGCCAGTTCAACCTTGAATCCGAACCTGAAATGCGCGCCCTGTCGCAGGTGGCAACCGAATTGGGCGTCGTGGCCCCGGTGGCCGTGCGGGTGAACCCCGATGTTGATGCCAAGACCCACGAGAAAATCGCCACCGGCAAGAAGGAAAACAAGTTCGGCATCCCGATCGAGCGCGCCAGCGCCGTCTATGCCGAAATCGCCCGCCTGCCGGGGCTGAAGGTGGTGGGCATCGACGTCCATATCGGCAGCCAGTTGACCGAGCTGGAACCCTTTGAGCTTGCCTTCAAAAAGGTCGCTGATCTGACGCGGCAACTGCGGGCCGAAGGGCATGCCATCACCCGGCTGGACCTTGGCGGCGGTCTGGGCATTCCCTACACCCGGTCAAACGAAGCGCCGCCCCTGCCCACGGATTATGGCGCGATGATCAAGCGCACCCTTGGCGATCTGGAGGTGGAGATCGAGATCGAACCCGGCCGCCTGATTTCCGGCAACTCGGGCCTGATGGTTTCGGGTGTCATCTATGTCAAAAACGGGGAAGACCGCGACTTCCTGATCCTTGATGCCGCGATGAACGATCTTGTGCGCCCCTCGATGTATGGCGCGCATCATGACATCATCCCGGTGGTGGAAGCGCCCGCAGGCAGCCCGTCGCAAGCCTATGACATCGTGGGTCCGGTCTGTGAAACCGGCGACACCTTTGCCAAAGGCCGCGACCTGCCGCTGCTGGCCGAGGGCGATCTGGTCGCCTTCCGCAGCGCAGGCGCCTATGGCGCGGTGATGGCATCGGAATACAACACCCGCCCCCTGATTCCAGAGGTTCTGGTGAAGGGGGATCACTTCGCTGTCATCCGCGCCCGCCCGACCTATGACGAAATGCTGAAGCGCGATAGCATTCCCGAATGGCTTTGACCTGCCAGACCTGATTTGATCTGAAAGCGAGGGTATGGAGCAGACCAGAACCGCCCCGGACATCCTGAAGCGGCTTGAAACCCCCTTGCGGCTGACGCTGGCGGGGCTTTGGGCTGAACGTGTCTGCCGGTCGTTCTGGCCGCTGTGGTCTTTGTCGATTGCCGTGCTGGCAGCCCTTGCCTTTGGCGCGCAGGATCATCTGCCGCTCGATCTTTTCTGGTATCTTGCCGTTGCCCTTGCCGCCGGTCTGGTCTGGGCCGCCTGGTATGGCTGGCGCAGGTTCCGAAAACCCCTGCGGGCCGAGGCGCTGGCGCGGATTGATGCGCGGCTGCCCGGCCAGCCCCTTGCCGCGCTGAACGATACGCAGGCACTTGGCCTGAATGATCCGGCGTCACAGGCGCTATGGGTGGCGCATCGCGCGCGGATGGCGCAGCGCGCGGCAGGTGCGCGGGCCGTGGCGCCAGACCTGCGGCTGGCCGCGCGCGATCCCTATGCCTTGCGCTATATGGCGCTGACCGCGCTGATCATGGCGCTGGTTTTCGGCTCGCTCTGGCGGTTGACCTCGGTTTCGGCCCTTGCCCCCGGCGGGGCGCAGGCGGCTGCGGCGGGGCCCACATGGGAAGGCTGGGTCCAGCCGCCGCCCTATACCGGCAAGCCAGCGCTATACCTGAATGACCAGAAAGGCGACGATCTGGCCTTGCCCGTGGGCACCCGCGTGCAACTGCGGTTTTACGGCGAGCCCGGTGGGCTGATCCTGAACGAAACGGTCTCGGCCCGCACCAATGCCCCCCCGGCATCCGAGGCGAAGCAGGATTTCACCGTCTCCCGCGCCGGGAAACTTGAAATCGCAGGCTCTGGCGGCCGGTCCTGGGATGTGACTCTGATCCCGGACACAGCGCCCCAG
>CALRKX020000094.1:0-7645 GCA_943368305.1 Erythrobacter sanguineus | reverse complement strand
GCCCGCCCCCGCCTGAGAGGCGAAGGCCCGCAGCCCGAACAGCCGGTACATCACATCGCCCGCCGGGATATATTCGCCAAAGGGCACAAGATGCGCCTTGTCATAGCGCGCGGTTTCCACCCCGTCAGGCGCAATCACCGTCAGGCTGTTCCACGCCAGATCGCCGTCAATCCGCTGCGCCCCGATCGCCACCGGAGCGTTGTGGCCGACCCGGCCGATCATGCCGAAAATCTCGGGGTGCAGGTCCAGCGAATAGGGCAGCGCCGTTTCGGGCCAGATCGTCAGGTCGCGCAGCGGGCCTTCTGCGGTCAACCGCATCAGCCGGTCAAAATGGGTCTGCGCCAGCGCCGGGTCCCACTTCAGCGCCTGCCCGGCATTGGGCTGGATCAGCCGCAGGGTCACATCGCGCGGTGCGGGATCGGGCTGCGACAGATCACGCAGGCCAAGGCCCCAGCCAACGGCAACCAGCAGCGCGGCCCCCGCCACAGGGCCGGGGCGCAGCCGCGACAGGCCCGCCGCAGCCAGCAGGGTCAGCAGCGTCAGGCCATACCCGCCAAACAGGCTGGCGGCCTGAATGACCGGAGTATGAAACCAGATATGGCCGGGCAGGGCCCAGGGAAAGCCGGTCAGCACATGGCCGCGCACCATCTCTGCCGTCGTCAGCGTCAGGGCAAAGGCCAGCGCGGGCTGGGGCAGGCGGGCGGCCAGCAAGGCGGCCCCGCCCCAGAACAACGCCAGCCCAAACGACAGGAACAGCACGGCAAAGGGGATCATCCAGCCATAGGCGGCGGCATCAACCAGAAACGGTTCGACAATCCAGTTCAGCGCCAGCGCGAAATGTGCAGCCCCGCCAAGCAACCCCAGCCAGCCCGTACCCCGGCGCCCCGCCACCAGCCAGACCAGCAGCGCATAGCCGGGCAGGGCCAGCCACCAAAGGCCAAGGGGCTCTTGCCCCATGGCCGCCAAGGCCCCGGCCAGCACCGCCAGCCCGGCCAGGCGACGGCCCGGCCATGCGCCGCGCGCCGCTTGGGTCCAGCGCCGCAAGATCACCTATTTTGCCGTAAGTTCGACGGGCTCCACCGGTGTCACCGCGCCGGGCAGCCGCACACGCAGCCGCTTGATCCGGCGGGCGTCGGCGTCGATCACCTCGAACTCGATGCCCTTTTCATGGGTGACAATCTCGCCCCGCGCTGGCACCCGCCCGGTGCGCAAGAAGACCAGACCGCCCAGCGTATCGATCTCGGCATCATCCTCATCGGTGCGCAGGGTCATGCCGATGGCTTTCTCGAAATCCTCCAGCGGGGTCAGCG
Organism: Erythrobacter sanguineus; assembly: GCA_943368305.1. Classification (GTDB taxonomy): domain Bacteria; phylum Pseudomonadota; class Alphaproteobacteria; order Rhodobacterales; family Rhodobacteraceae; genus Fuscibacter. The sequence continues at coordinate 6,335 of CALRKX020000094.1, read as the reverse complement.
CCTGCGCGACAAAGACGCCGGGCTTTTCCTCTTTCCACATCGCGCCTTCGGCTTCGTCATGTTCGTCCTCGATCTCGCCGATCACGGTCTCGATCAGGTCTTCGATGGTCACCAGCCCGTCAACGCCGCCATATTCGTCGATCACCAGTGCCATGTGAATCCGGTCGCGCTGCATCTTTTGCAGCAGCGTGCCCGCAGGCATCGAGGGCGGGGCAAACAGTACCGGCCGCAGCAGCTTTTTCAGGCTGAACCGCCCGGTCGCGCCAAACCCGTGTTGCAGCGCCAGATCCTTCAGCAGCACCAGCCCTTCGGGATTGTCCAGCGTGCCCTTGTAGACCGGCAGGCGTGAAAATCCGTGTTTGCGAAAGGCCTCGACCAGTTCATCCTTGCCGATGTCCAGCGGTACGGCGGCAATATCGACCTTGGGGATCGCCACATCGTCCACCCGCAGGCGGCGCAGGTTGCCAAGGCCGTGGCCCGGGCTGTGGCCAGAGGGGGGTGTCTCGGCTTGCCCGGTGGTATCCGAAGGGGAAAGGGCGTTGAGAATCCGCCCGAAAAATCCACGAGATTGCGTGTCGCCGTCCGTGTTGCCTTGCGCCGATGCGCCCGACTCGTCGCTACTACTGCCCATTGGTCCTTGGTCCAAACGCACCCTTGCCGGGTGCCGCTTCAATATGGGTCAGAAAGGCCCATCCGCGCAAGTATCGCGGTCTCGGTCGTTTCCATAAGTTCTGCATCTGCATCGTCGATGTGATCATAGCCCAAAAGATGCAGGAAGCCGTGAACAACCAGATGCGTCACATGGTCCGCCATCGGTTTGCCGGCCTCTGTCGCTTCGCGGGCGCAGGTGTCAAAGGCAATGGCAATATCGCCCAGATGTTCGGGGTCATCCGCCTCGCCCGGTTCTGGCATGGCGGGGGCCAGGCCCGGCGTGCCGCTTGCACGCTCGTCCGAAGGCCAGGACAACACGTTGGTTGGTTTGGGTTTTCCGCGATGATCGGCATTCAGCGCAGCAATCCGTGCATCATCACAGGCCATCACGCACAGGGTAAAGCCGGTCGGCGGCAGGTCCAGATGTGCCAGCGCCTGCCGGATCGCGGCATCGGCCAGCGGCTCCAGCCCGAACGCTTCCCAGCGCGCGTCTTCAATGACGCAATCCACCAATGGTTCCAAGTTGTTATCTGACAAAGTTGATCCGGTCACAGCCAGGCCCCCCGCCCGGTGCCGGTGGCTTGCGAAAGGTTGGTAAGTCCGGCCTTTCGCGCCCGCTCTTCCAGCCCGCGCAGCACATCCGTTACCAGTGACATGCCATGATAAACCAGCGCACTGTACAGTTGCAGCGCCGAGGCCCCCGCCAGCAGCTTTTGCCACGCCTCTTCGGCGCTGGAAATGCCGCCCACACCGACCAAGGGCAGGCGGCCCCCGGTCAGCTGCGACAGTTGCGCCAGAACCCGCGTAGATTTTTCGAACAATGGCGCACCGGAAAGGCCACCCATCTGGCCTTTGCTATCACTTTTCAAACCTTCGCGCGAAAGCGTGGTGTTGGTCGCGATAATGGCATCAAGGCCAGAGGCAAGCGCAACCTCGGCAATTTCGGCCAGTTCATCCCCGTTCAGATCGGGTGCGATTTTCAGGAAAACCGGAATACGCCGGGGCAGACCGGCCCGCGCCTCCATCACCCCCGCCAACAGCGCCGACAGGGCAGCGCGGCCTTGCAGGTCGCGCAGTTTCTCGGTGTTGGGGGAACTGACGTTGACCGTGGCAAAATCGACATGCGGGCCACAAAGAGCCAGCACACGGGCGAAATCTCCGGCGCGGTCGGCGCTCTCCTTGTTGGCGCCCAGGTTCAGCCCTACCGGCACCGGCCCCTGCGGGCGGCTTGCCAGACGGGTGCCGATCACCTCGGCCCCGTCGTTGTTGAAGCCAAAGCGGTTGATCACCGCTTGATCTTCGGTCAACCGGAACAGGCGCGGTTGTGGGTTGCCCGGTTGCGGTCGCGGCGTCGCGGCCCCTACCTCGACAAAGCCGAAACCAGCGCGCGTAAGGGGGGCGATGGCGGTGGCGTTCTTGTCATATCCGGCGGCAAGGCCCAGCGGATTGGGCAACATCAGCCCCGCCAGCGTTGTGGCCAGCACGGGCGAGGTGATCGGCCCCGGCAGGGGCACCAGACCAAAACGCAGCGCCGAGATGGAAAGGCCATGCGCCCGCTCTGGGTCCATCCGGTGCAAAAGGCCAAGGCCCAGCCGTTCTACAAAGTTCAAATCACACCTTCAGGGAAAATATGGCCCGCGGCACCCAAGGGCAGGGATTTGTCCCACACCACATCAGACAGCAGTAAGTTGCGGTAAAGATGGGGGAAAAGCGCGCCACCGCGCGACGGCTCCCACCGCAGCGCGGCACCCAGCCGGTCGGCATGGCAGGCCACCAGCACCAGATCGCTTTCGCTGGCGAAATGGCGCGCGGCGGTTTCCGTAACCTGTGCGGCGGTCGAGAAATGGATGAAGCCATCGGCCAGATCAACCGGCGCGCCCGCCGTCTCGTTGGCAGCGCGGAACGCATCCCATTCGGGGCGGCGAAGGATCTTGTAAATCAACATGGCCGCGTGATGCCCCTTCCGGCGGCGGCGGTCAATGCCGTCATGTTCCTGTCGGCAAGGCATTGGAAAGGTTTGACAGGTCCGCAGGGCTGGCGCGACGATGCGACATCGACGTCAGAGCCAAAGGTATTGCCATGACACGAATCATTCCCCTGACCCTGCTTGCCGCCCTTTCCGCCACGCCCCTGTGGGCCGATAGTGTGAAGATCACCTTTCTGGGCGTGGGCGACGTTTACAATTTCGATGAGGAAGACGGCCGAGGCGGCTTTGCCCGGCTGAACGCTGTGGCCAAGGCGGAGCGCGCTGCCAACCCCAATACCCTTTACCTGTTCGACGGTGACATGCTGTCGCCTTCGCTGATGTCAGGGTTCGACAAGGGGCAGAACACGATTGATTTCACCAATCTGGAGCCGTTCGATCTGGCCGTGCCGGGCAACCATGAGTTCGATTTCGGGCCCGAGAATTTCTATGAGAAGATGAAGGCCTCGAAATACCCTTGGGCGGCAATCAACATTACCAAGGCCGATGGCAGCCCGATCGAAGGCTTGGGCGGGGTGATGGTGAAAGAAGTCGGCGGCCTGAAAATCGCGCTGATTCCGGTGGCGCAGGATACCTCGCCCACCGTGTCCGATACCGGCGACCTCAAGTTCCTGCCCACCGTCGATACTGCGATTGCGGCGGCGGAAAAGGCCACCGAGGACGGGGCTGATCTGGTCGTTGGCGTGGTGCAGACCGACATGGGCAACGACCGCCGGCTGATCGCCAGCCATGCCTTTGATGTGGTCCTGTCGGGCGACGACCATTCCTATGCCACCGCCTATGACGGAGTGACGGCCTATGTCGAAACCTCGATTGACGGGCAGCTTTTGACGGCTTTGGACCTGATCGTCGAGGTCAAGGAAAAAGACGGCAAGCGCGACATCAGCTGGCAGCCCGAGTTCCGTTTCATCGATACCGCGACAGTTGAACCTGACCCCGAGGCCAAGGCGCTGGCTGACAAGCTTAATGCGGAACTCGACAAGCAGTTGAACGTGGAAATCGGCACGCTGGAGGCTCCCTTGGATTCGCGCCGCAACATGGTGCGGGCGGAAGAAGCGACTATGGGTGATCTGATCGCGGATGCGATGCGGGTGCAGACCGGGGCGGATATTGGCCTGATGAACGGTGGCGGCATTCGCGGCGACCGCACCTATGATGCGGGGGCAAAGCTGACGCGGAAGGATATTCTGACCGAGCTGCCTTTTGGCAATGTGACAGTGGTCACCGAATTGCCGGGCTCTCAGGTGCTGGCGGCATTGGAAAACGGGGTCAGCCAGGTGGAAAAGGGGGCAGGGCGCTTTCCGCAGGTCTCAGGCCTGACATTCACCTTTGACGCCTCTGCCCCTGCGGGCAGCCGGGTCAGCGAGGTGATGGTGGGCGGCAAGCCGCTGGAGGCGGACACGCTTTATAAGGTTGCAACGAACGATTACATACTTGGCGGCGGCGACGGCTTTGCGGCGCTGGGCGGCGGGCGGATCGTGACCGATACCGGCGGCGGGCAGTTGGTGGCCAATGATGTGATGGCCTATGTCGAGAAGCTGGGCAGCGTGAAGGTTGCCACCGACGGGCGGATCAAGAAGCTGGGCAACTGATCACGGGGTTGAGCCTTCCCGCCTGGGATGCTATCAGGCGGGCAGCGCGGGTGTTGTGTAATGGTAAGACCTTAGCCTTCCAAGCTAAAGACACGGGTTCGATTCCCGTCACCCGCTCCAAAACCTCCCAAGAATTTTACGCGTGAAATCACGGTAAAGGCCAGCCATATCAGGGCCTTGGCCATTCTTGTTCGCCCGCTTGACTGTTGCGCTATGCAGCGGTGGGGTTCATCCAGAACAGACCAAACCCGTTGTCGTCCGGGTCATGGAAGGCGCGCGAATACATGAAGCCGAGGTCTTCGGGCGGGTGTGCATCTGCGCCGCCTGCCGCGATCGCGGCTTCGGTGATCCTGTCCACCTCGGCCCGGGTGTCGCAGCTGAGAGAGATAAGCGCCGTCACCCTCTGCCTTGGGTCAACCAGCGGTTTCGGTGACAGGTCGCGAAACTGGCCATGCGTCAGCACCATGAGGCAGATTGTGTCGGACACCACGATGCAGGCGCCGGTTTCGCCGGAAAACTGCTCATTTATGGTCCAGCCAAGCGCCTGATAAAAGGCACGGGCGCGGGGCACGTCGGTGACGGGCAGGTTGACAAAGATCATCTGGGGCATCGGTGTCCTCCGGTTCGCCCCCTATGGTTGGCCTGAATGCCCGCTGTTGGCAATCACCCCAGCCGGAACATCGACAGCAGGGGCAGGGCGACCCAAACATAGGTGGCGGTGGTGGCCAGATAGGCGCCGGCCGCCAGCAGGCCGCGCCGCCAAGTCATCGGGCGTTGCAGGCGGATCACCTGCGCCGATTGCAACAGGCCCGACAGGCCCAGCAGCACGAAGATGAACAGGAAATAGGATTGCGTCAGGATCGCCAGCGCCGCCGCCAGCGCCGAGAGCGCGAGGGTAACCCCCTGCGCGGCACCGGGCAGGAAGGTAAAGACCAGAATCCGCAGGATCTTGCCGCCATCCAGCGGCCAGAACGGCATCAGGTTGAAGGCGTTCAGCCCGGCGATGACCATGGCAAGGATCTGCATGCCATAGGCCAGATGCGGCGTCACATCCCACATCACCTCTGAGGCCGTCAGCAGCACGAACATCGGTGCAAGGCCGATGGCTGGCCCCATCAGGGTGATGAACACCTCTTCTGCATGGCTGCCGGGCAGGCGCGATGAGATGGCCTGCCCGCCGACCAGCGGCAGCAGGCGGAACTGCGCATCGGCATGGCCGCAGACCCGGTAGGCGGCGACATGGCCGTATTCATGCAGCAAGACCGCGACGATGAAGGCCAGGCCAAAGACCCAGCCAAAGAACCAGACGGCGGCGGCAACCGCCACACCGGCCAGCCCGACGGCGTTGGGGTCAAGCCCGGTGCGGCGAAGACCGGGGCCAGACCCGGCAAAGCCACCGCGCAATGTGGCCCAGGTGCCCGACAGCAAACACAGCGAAACAAACAGTGCGACCATTTACCCTATCCGGCGGGGAGAAGTGTCAGAGGTTGTCCTGCTGTGGCATTCCCAGAACGTGATAGCCGCAATCGACATGCACGATTTCGCCGCTGGTGCAGTTGCCATAGTCAGAACACAGCCACGCGGCAGTGCCGCCAATCGCCTCCAGCGTCGCGTTCTGGCGCATCGGGCTGTTGGCCTCGGTGTGGCGGAAGGTCGCGCGCGCGCCGCCAATCGCCGCTCCGGCCAGCGTTTTCATCGGGCCGGGGGAAATGGCATTGACGCGCACCTTTTGCGGGCCAAGGTCATTGGCCAGATAGCGGGTGGCGGATTCCAGCGCGGCCTTGGCCACGCCCATCACGTTGTAATTGGGCGTCACGCGGTTCGATCCGGCATAGGTCAGCGTGATCAGGCTGCCACCATCGGGCATCAGTTCGGCGGCGCGGCGCGAAACATCGATGAAGCTGAAACAGGAGATTGCCAGCGAATTGCTGAAATTGCCGCGCGTGGTGTTGATGAATCGGCCCGTCAGCTCGTTCTTGTCGGAAAAGGCGATGGCATGGATCAGGAAATCCATCGTGCCCCAGCGGTCCTTGAGCTTGCCAAAGCAGGCATCAAGGCTGTCATCATTGGTGACATCGACATCAACCAGAAAATCGCTGCCAACGCTG
>CALRKX020000093.1:0-7652 GCA_943368305.1 Erythrobacter sanguineus | reverse complement strand
CCGCCAGATGTGGCGCAAGAGCGCCGCCTTACGGCGGTCGGTGGTGTCCAGCCCCCGCACGGCGGCCATCAGAATGCCGATGTCGCCCGTCACCGCCCGCAACGGCAGGCCCGCCAGCAGGCCGGAAAACAGCGCGAACACCTCGGCATCAGCCTTGGCCGGGTTCGACCCGTCAAAGATTTCGAAGCCAACTTGCAGGTATTCCCTCGCGCGCGCGCCCAAGTGGTCCTGCTTGCGGAACACCTCGCCCATATAGGAATAGCGTGCCGGTTCCTCGGCCTTCGACGCCATATGCGCCTGCACCACCGGAACGGTGAAGTCGGGGCGCATCATCATCTCGCCGTCCAGCGGATCGGCGGTCACATAGGCCCGCGCGCGGATGTCTTCGCCGTAAAGGTCCAGCAAGGTGCCCGCCGGTTGCAGGATGTCCGTCTCGACCGGCTGCGCCCCTGCGGTGGCAAAGGCGACAAAAAGCCGCTCGGCCTCGGCGCGGATGGCGGGTCTGGTCATTGCGCCAGCATCTTGCGGACAGCGGCCACAAGATCGGCGCGCGGCACCTCGACCTGAGCAGGGCGGTCTTTCCATTCCTCCAGCGTCGCATCTTTGGCGATCTGCGCGCCAAGGATCAGGTCTTTCAGGATGACCACACCCTTTTCCGCCTCGTTCCCGCCCTGGATGACCGCGATGGGCGACTGGCGTTTATCGGCGTATTTCAACTGGTTGCCAAAGTTCTTGGGGTTGCCCAAGTAAACCTCGGCCCGGATTTTCCCCTTGCTGGGATCATCCGGGTCAATATCCGCGTTGCGCAGATCGGCGACCATTTTCATGTATTCCGCCATCCGGTCACGGTCCATCACCGTCACCACCACCGGGCCAGCGCTATCGCCCGTGCTGCGCCCCTTGGCACGCAGCGCGGCCAGCAAGCGGTCAACCCCGATAGAAACGCCCGTCGCGGGCACATCCTGCCCGGTGAACCGCTTGACCAACCCGTCATAGCGCCCGCCACCCGCGACAGAGCCGAACGACCGCTTGCGGCCTTTTTCGTCGAGGATTTCAAAGGTCAGTTCGGCCTCGAACACCGGGCCAGTGTAGTAGCCGAGGCCCCGGACGACCGAGGGGTCGATCCTGATCTGGTCAGGACCATAACCGCCCGCGCCAAGCAAGTCCGCTATTTCCTTCAGTTCCTCAACACCTTGAATGCCGACTTTAGATGTTCCGACAATGTCAGATAGATAATTTAGCGTCCGGGTATTCAAAAGGCGAACTGAGCCCAATGTATGCTTTTCGCCGTCGGCCCTTCCTGCACCTCGCTCGATAAAAAGCAGCCTCTTGGCGTCCTCGTAATACTGCCTATTTTGTTCAGCCTCATCTGCATCTTCCAAATAGGTCTGTGTACGATCAAGAATCCGATCGATCGCCATTGCAAACCCCATCACCACCTCAACCTGCGCTTCACTCAACCCCGCGCCCTTGGTGAAATCGCCGCTTTCATCCTTGCGGCCCTCGCCCAACAGGGCGCGCACGCCGTCCTCGCCCAGCCGGTCGATCTTGTCGATCGCGCGCAACACGATGCCGCGTTCGGCCTCTTTGTCGTCGCCGGCAAGGCCTGCGACCTCCATCACGCCGTTCAGAACCTTGCGGTTGTTCACCTTGACCACATAGTCACCACGGGGGATGCCAACGGTCTCCAACGCATCGGCCAGCATCGCGCAAATCTCGGCATCGGCGGCGACGCTCGCCGACCCCACCGTATCGGCATCGCATTGATAAAACTGGCGGAACCGGCCCGGGCCAGGCTTTTCATTGCGCCAGACCGGGCCCATCGCATAGCGGCGATAGGGTGACGGCAGGTCGTTGCGATACTGCGCCGCCACACGGGCCAAGGGCGCGGTCAGGTCATAGCGCAGGGCCAGCCAATCCTTGTCCTCTTCCTGCCAGGCAAAGACACCTTCGTTCGGGCGGTCCACATCGGGCAGGAACTTGCCCAAGGCCTCTACCGTTTCCACCGCGCTGGTTTCCAGCGGGTCAAAGCCATAGCGGTGGTAAACCTCGGCGATCTTGTCCAGCATCGCCTTGCGCGTCGTCACTTCCGCACCAAAATAGTCGCGAAAGCCTTTCGGCGTTTCGGCTTTCGGGCGGCGGATTTTCGCTTCGGACATGGGAAGGCCCCCTTGTATCGGTCGGGAAACCCCTTATCGGATGGGACTTAGGGCGGCAAGGGTTGAGCAAAGAGGGGCGGTGGGGCGATGGACCGGCAGGAAGCACTGGAAGAACGCATCGCGCACCTGATCCTTGCTGTCGATGACCTGTCGGATGTCGTGGCGCGGCAAGCGACCGAGATCGACCGCCTGACCCGCCGCGTGCAAATGCTGATGGAGCGCGAGGCCGACCGGGAGGCGCAAGGCATGGGGAGTGCGGAGGCCAATGTGCCGCCACCGCATTGGTAAAGCCCTTTATCGCCAGTTGCGCGCTCTTGCTGTCATGCTAGCGTGATGAGATGACCAAGGCCGTATTCATCGCCTCTTCACACTCAGATTATCTGGACCGCCCGGGAGAAGTTTACCATTTTCCGAATATCTACCTCTCACGCGTCGCTCAGACTGTTGGTGACTGGGTAATTTTTTTCGAAGGTCGCCGAGGCGGCTCTCGCGGTTATTACGCCGTGCAACGTGTTTCCCGTATAGAGGCCGATCCCTCCGATGCATCGCGCAGCTTTGCCATACTGGATCGACCGTCAGAACTTTGGTTCGAACGCAACATCGCCAGGCTGCGCAAAGACAATACTCCCTATGAAACGGGCTTGCCGTTGGCGCGTGGGTCCAACACATCGGCCGTGCGTCTGATTTCCGAAGCCGACTTTGCTGCCATAGTAACTGAAGGCCTTACTCCAGAGAGTGTGCCAGACAATTTGCCGCGTGAGGGTCCGATACCGCAGCCCGGACTTGCAGAGGATCAGTCAACCTACCAGCCAGCCTTGCTGGATGTACAACGCGCGCTTGTGCCGAGTAATCGCGCATTCCGAGAGCGGTCGTTCGCACGGCAAGTAAAACGTGCCTATGGCGCGCGTTGCGCCATGTCAGGTCTTGAACTCCGGAACGGTGGGGGCCGACCAGAGGTCGAAGCGGCCCATATTGTCCCGGTTGAGGCACAGGGCCCAGATACTGTGCGCAACGGGCTCGCCCTTTCTGGAACCTTGCATTGGATGTTCGACCGCGGTCTTTTGTCAGTTGACCAAGGCGGAAGCATTTTGACCGCACATGGATCGATTGCCCATGAAGTTGCTGACCGTTTGTTAACGCCTGACCGCCGCCTGATTATTCCAAGGGATGCAAGTCTCCGCCCACATCCCAGCTATCTTCGATGGCACAGAGAGAACTGCTTCAAGGGCTGATCCCCTAAACCTCCTCGACCATCACCACCCCCTGCATCGCCTTGATCGCACCCTTGATCTGGGGCGTCACGGGGTAGCTGTCTGGCAGCAGCAGGTCGATCTCGCGCCCGTCCTCCTCTGGGATGCACAGGGTGATCTGGGCCTTCGTGCGGCCCTGCACCGTGGCCAGCAGGGCGGCAAGCGAGGGGATAGCCTCGGCCCGGTTGAGGTGGATGCGCAGGTCGGCCGAACCGGCATCGGCAGCCACGGCATCGATGGGCGCGGCCCCCCGGCACAGCAGCTTCAGGCTGTCACCTTCCAGATTCGCCTCAACCGTCAGGACCACGTTCTTGCCCGGCTCCAGATGGTCACGGCATTGCTCCAGCGTGTCGCTGAACACCGTCACCTCATAAAGCCCTGTCGGATCAGATAGTTGCACAAATGCAAAGCGGTTGCCCTTGGCCGATTTCCGCTCTTGCCGGGATGAGACAGAGCCTGCCAGTTTCGCCACCAAAGGCCCGCGTTCGGCCAGCAGCGTCACTTCGGTGACGGTCTTCACATCCTTGCGCTTCAGCGCCGTCATATAGTCATCCAAGGGGTGGCCAGACAGATAGAACCCCACCGCCTGATGCTCATTGCCCAGCCGTTCGACCGGCAACCAGTCGTTCCGGTTGGCCATGCGCGGTTCGGGCAGGTCGGCCCCGGCCTCACCGAACAGCGACACCTGAGACGAGGTTTTCGCCTCATGGATCGCCGCCGAATAGGCGACCAGCCCGTCCAGCGCCTCGAACACCCGCGCGCGGTTGGCATCCAGCACATCGAACGCCCCGGCGCGGGCCAGCATTTCCAACGGGCGCTTGCCGACGCGCTTCAGGTCAACCCGGCGGGCAAGATCGAACAGGGTGGCAAAGGGTTTCTCGCCGCCGTTGTCAGTTTTGCGCGCCTCGACGATCAGCCGCATCGCATCGACGCCCACGTTCTTCAGCGCGCCCAGAGCATAGACAACCTTGCCGTCCTTCACATCAAAGGTCGCAAGACTGCGGTTGACGCAAGGGGGCACGGTTTCAATCCCCATCTTGTCCAACTCGCGCTTATACACCGCCAGCTTGTCGGTCAGATGAATATCGCAGTTCATCACCCCGGCCATGAACTCCACCGGGTGGTTCGCCTTCAGCCAGCCGGTCTGATAGCTGACCACGGCATAGGCGGCCGCGTGCGATTTGTTGAAACCGTAGTTGGCGAATTTCTCCAACAGGTCAAAGACCTCGCCCGATTTCTTGGCATCAATCCCGTGGGTCTTGGCACAGCCTTCGACGAACTTGGGCCGTTCCTTCGCCATTTCCTCGGCGATCTTCTTGCCCATCGCGCGGCGCAGCAGGTCGGCGCCGCCAAGGGAATAGCCGCCCATGACCTGCGCAATCTGCATCACCTGTTCCTGATAGACGATGATGCCCTGCGTCTCGGCCAGAATATGGTCAATCGTCGGGTGGATGGATTCCAGATCGCGCTGGCCGTTCTTGACCTCGCAATAGGTCGGAATGTTCTCCATCGGGCCGGGGCGGTACAGCGCCACCAGCGCCACGATATCCTCGATACAGGTGGGCTTCATGCGCCGCAGCGCATCCATCATGCCGCTGGATTCCACCTGAAACACCGCCACTGTCTTGGCGGCGGCGTACAGGTCATAGGTGACCTTGTCATCCAGGGGGATATGACCGATGTCGTTTTCCGCCCCCGCAGGCGGGGCATAAAGTTGCCGTCCGTCCTGCGCGATATGCAGCGGGCGGCCGCCCTTCAAAATCAGGCTGATGGCGTTCTGGATCACCGTCAGCGTCTTCAGGCCCAGAAAGTCGAACTTGACCAGGCCCGCCGCCTCGACCCATTTCATGTTGAACTGGGTCGCGGGCATGTCCGAACGCGGGTCTTGATACAGCGGCACCAGCTCATCGAGGGGTCGGTCACCGATCACCACGCCTGCCGCGTGGGTGCTGGCGTTGCGGTAAAGCCCCTCGATCTGCTCGGCATAATTCAAAAGCCGCCCGACCACCTCTTCCTTTGCCGCCTCGCGCAGACGCGGCTCATCCGCCAGCGCCTTGGTGATGGAAACCGGCTTGACCCCTTCGACCGGGATCATCTTGGACAGCTTGTCCACCTGCCCGTAAGACAGTTGCAGCACGCGGCCCACGTCGCGCACCGCCGCCTTGGACAGCAGCGCGCCAAAGGTGATGATCTGGGCCACCTTGTCGCGGCCATACTTGCCCTGAACATAGCGGATCACCTCTTCCCGCCGGTCCATGCAAAAGTCGATGTCAAAGTCGGGCATCGACACCCGCTCGGGGTTCAAGAACCGTTCGAACAGCAAGGCATAGCGCAAGGGGTCAAGGTCGGTGATGGTCAGCACATAAGCCACCAGCGACCCGGCACCAGAGCCGCGCCCCGGCCCCACCGGAATGCCCTGCGCCTTGCCCCATTTTATGAAATCGGCCACAATCAGGAAGTAACCGGGAAAGCCCATCTTTTCGATGATACCCAGCTCGAACCGCAGCCGCTCCTCATACACCTCGCGCGGCTCGGCCAGCGGAATCACGGCCAGGCGGCGCTCCAGCCCCTCCCACGCCTGACGGCGCAGCTCTTCCACCTCATCCTCGGCAAAAACTGGCAGGATCGGCTTGCGCTTGTAGACCATGAAGGCGCAGCGTCGCGCGATTTCGACGGTGTTTTCCAGCGCCTCGGGCAGATCGGCGAACAGCGCGCACATTTCGGCTTCGGATTTGAAGTAATGCTGCGGCGTCAGGCGGCGGCGCGGCTGCTGCTGATCGACATAGGCCCCTTCGGCAATGCAGATCAGCGCGTCATGCGCCTCGTACATGCTGGCCTTGGGGAAATAGACGTCGTTGGTCGCGACCAGCGGAAGGCCCATGGCATAGGCGGTCTCGACATGCCATTCTTCCGATGCGGTTTCCGCCGGGGTAAGCTTGCCGCCCTCGCCGGGGTGGCGCTGCAACTCCACATACAGCCGGTCAGGAAAAATAGCCGCCAAAGCCTGCATCAACGCCCGCGCCTTGGTGGCCTGCGCGGTCATCAACAGCCGTCCGAACGGCCCGTCCGGCCCGCCAGTCAGGCAGATGATCCCGTCGGCGTGATTGGCCAACTGGTCCAGCCGAACCTGCGGCAATTGCCCGCCCGCGTCGATATAAAGACACGAGTTCAGCTTCATCAGGTTCATATACCCCGCCTCGGACTGCGCCAGCAGCACGATGGGCGCGGGCAGGCGCGGCTTTTCGCCGGGCTGGCCGGGATCAAAGGTCAGGCTGATCTGGCACCCGATGATCGGCTGCAGCCCGGCATCCTTGGCGTGGGATGAAAACTCCAGCGCGCAGAACATGTTGTTGGTATCGGTCACCGCGATGGCGGGCATCGCGGCCTCGGCCGCCAGCTTGACCAGCTTTTTCACCGGAACCGCCCCTTCCAGCAAGGAATGTTCGGTATGGGCGCGCAGGTGAATGAATCGGACGGGGTTTGCCATGGGCAGACCCTAAGCCGCCAGCCCGCCGCCGCCAAGCCCGCGCCATTGATCGGCTTTGGCAAAAGCTGCTTTCGGCTGGGCATGAAAACTGCCCCTTGCCAGATTACCGGGCAACCGCTTCACTAAGGGCACCAACGGGCACGAAAATGTCCGCGGGGGCCGCGCGCCCGCTTTACGCCGCATCGGGTGGCCGCGCATCATCGCCCCAAACGTAAAGACCGCGGCAGGTAGATGACATGGGCGAGATCGCGTTTCACCTGAACGGAACGCCGGTGCGCATCTCGGGCGAAAGCCCGATGCGAACCCTGCTCGATTGGCTGCGCGAAACCCGTGGCCTGACCGGCACCAAGGAAGGCTGCAACGAAGGCGATTGCGGCGCCTGCACCGTCATGGTCACGGATGAGGCCGGGCCAAAGGCGCTGAACGCCTGCATCCTGTTCCTGCCGCAACTTCACGGCAAAGCCGTCCGCACCGTCGAAGGGCTGACTGGCCCCAAGGGCGAAGCCCACCCGGTGCAAACCGCCATGATTGCCCACCACGGCACGCAATGCGGCTTTTGCACTCCCGGTTTCATCATGTCGATGGCGGCCGCCCATGCCACGGGCCGCCGCGATCACGATGATGTTCTGGCCGGCAACCTCTGCCGCTGCACCGGCTATGCCCCGATCATCCGCGCCGCCAAGGCCGCCGAAAGCGCTCCGGTTCCCGACTGGCTGACCGACCCGGCTTTCATACTGGCCCAAATATCCCAGGGGT
>CALRKX020000092.1:0-7674 GCA_943368305.1 Erythrobacter sanguineus | reverse complement strand
CGGTCATTGTGGCTGCGCTTTGGCCCCTCGCTGCGGGTGGTCGCAGGCTTGCCGGGGGCGACCAGCCTGACTGACAACCACGCCCAAGCCTTGGCTGCGATGCGGGCGGGGGATATGGCGGGCGTGGCAGAGGCGATGCGCCGCGATATTGCCCAAGGGGTAGATCAGGTCCGCGCCGCCCTGGAAAGCGGCGCGGTCTGACCGCCGGATCACTTGATCGGCGTGCGATACTGGATGCGGCGGACCGAGCCGGTTTTTGACCGCATCAGAATGGTTTCCATCGTCACCCAACCCGGCTCACGCCGGATGCCTTGCAGCAGAGAGCCGCTGGTCACGCCGGTTGCTGCAAAGATCACATCGCCGCGCACCAGATCGTCGCGGGTGTAAACCCGGTCGAAATTGACGATTCCGGCCTTTTTAGCCCGCGCGCGCTCGTCATCGTTGCGAAAGATCAGCTTGCCGAAGAACTGCCCGCCCATGCACTTCAACGCGGCGGCGGCCAGCACCCCTTCGGGCGCACCACCAGAGCCCATGTACATGTCGATCCCGGTCTGGTCGGGTTCTGCGCAGTGCATCACACCTGCCACATCGCCATCGGTGATCAGGCGGATTGCGGCGCCGGTAGAGCGGATTTCAGCGATCAGCTCTTCATGGCGGGGGCGGTCCAGCACGCAGACGGTGATGTCTTCGGTCGAACAGCCCTTGGCGGCGGCCAGTGCCGAAACCCGCTCGGACGGGGTCATCGTCATGGTCACGGTGCCGGTCTTGAAACCTGGCCCGATGGCCAGCTTTTCCATGTATACGTCGGGGGCGTGCAGCATGGTGCCGCGCGGGGCCATGGCAATCACGGTCAGCGCGTTGGGCATGTCCTTGGCCGTCAGCGTGGTGCCTTCCAGCGGGTCCAGCGCGATGTCCACCGCCGGGCCCTTGCCGGTGCCAACCTCTTCGCCGATGAACAGCATCGGGGCCTCGTCGCGCTCGCCCTCGCCGATCACCACGACGCCGGCGATGTCCAGCAGGTTCAGCTGGTCGCGCATCGCGTTCACGGCGGCCTGGTCTGCGGCCTTTTCATCGCCCCGCCCGATCAGCTTGGCCGAGGCAAGGGCCGCCGCCTCGGACACGCGGGCCAGGCCCAGCGAAAGCAAACGGTCATGGAATTCAACGGCATCGGCCATAGTGGGGTTCCCTGAAAATTACCTTGACCACCCTTAGCCGGGCAAGGCGGGCCGGGGCAAGCATGGTGACGCTAACGCCCTGCCACGGGGATGATATTTCGTCAGACCTCTTCGATACGGATCGCCACTGGCGCGCCAACCAGCACACCCGTCGCCGCAAAGCTGGACATGGCATGGGCAATATCGGCGGGGGCGGCCTTGTGGGTGACGAACAGCACGATGGCGTCGTCATCCTCGGCATCGTGGCTGTTGATCTGTCGCATCTGGTCGATGGAAACGCCCGCCTCGCCCAAGGCGGTGGCGATCTTGGCCAGCGCGCCGGGCTTATCCAGCAGCGTCATGCGCAGATACCACGGCGTCGGGTTGGCCGAACGCGCCGGAACGGCGGCGGCCAGCGTGGCGGCGGGCTGGCCAAAGGTCGGCAGGCGCAGGCCGCGCGCAAGGTCGATCACATCACCCATCACGGCGCTGGCGGTCGGGCCTTCGCCCGCGCCGGGGCCGCGCAGCACGATCTGGCCGACGCTATCGCCCTCAAGCACCACCATGTTGGTGCCGCCGTGCAACTGGCCCAGCGGGCTGGCGGCGGGCACAAGGCAGGGGGTCATGCGCTGTTCCAGCCCCCGGCCGGTCATTTGTGCGACACCCAACAGCTTGATGCGATAGCCCATTTCGTCGGCCAACCGGATGTCATCGATCGACACATTGCCGATGCCCTCCAGTTCTACCGCGTCAAAGGCCACTTGCGTGCCAAAGGCGATGGAGGCCAGGAGGCTGAGTTTATGGCCCGCGTCGATGCCGCCCACGTCAAGGTTGGGGTCGGCCTCAAGGTAGCCCAGTTGCCGGGCCTCTTCGAACACTGTTTCATAGGGCAGGCCTGCGCTTTGCATCCGGGTAAGAATGTAATTGCAGGTGCCGTTCATCACGCCCATGACACGGCGCATCTTGTTGCCTGCCAACCCTTCGGTCAGGGCCTTGATCACCGGGATACCCCCGGCAACGGCAGCTTCGAAGCGGATCACATGGCCTGCGGCCTCTGCGGCAAGGGCAAGCGCCTGACCGTGGTGGGCCAAAAGCGCCTTGTTCGCCGTCACAACATCTTTGCCAGCGGCAATCGCGGCTTCGGTCGCCGCCTTGGCCGGGCCGTCATGGCCACCCATCACCTCGACAAACACATCGACATCGGGGCGCTGTGCCAAGGCCACCGGATCGGTTTCCCAGGCATAGCCCGACAGGTCGGCATCGCGGTTCTTCGTGCGGTCGCGCGCGGAAACGGCGGTGATCACCACCGGGCGGCCTGCGCGGGCGGCGATCAGGTCGGCATGACGCTGGACAATCTTGACGACGCCAATGCCCACCGTGCCAAGACCGGCAAGACCGATGCGAAGGGGTGCGGCGGACATGGTATTCTCCCGAAGCTGTGTTGGGGGTCTGTTAGCGGTTTGACGTGGCCAAGGCAACGCGGCTTGCGGGCCCCAAGATCACGGAGTGCGCAGGGCGTTGGCGCGGGCCTGAAGCGCGGCAGCCTCGGCATCAAGCGTGGCGGTGGGCGGCACCGTCGTCAGCGGCGCGGGCAGGGCCGAGGCGGGCAAAAGCGCCGGGGTCGGACCTGTGGGGGGCGCGCCAATGCCCAGTTTCGGCAGCGGGTTGCAGCCGGGCAGGGCCATCAGGGGGGCAATCAGGGCAAGACGCAGGATACGAGGTGTCATGCCTGCAATCCTATCCGAAAACGCGGCGCGGGAAAGCCCCGCACCGCGTCCTTAGGCTCAATGTGCGGGCTTGATGAACGTCCCGTTGCGCAGATCGCGCATCGCCTGATCCAGTTCGGCCTTGGTGTTCATCACAATGGGGCCATGCCAGGCAACGGGTTCCTGTATCGGTGCGCCCGCCACCAGCAGGAACCGCAAGCCATTATCGCCCGCCTGCACCACCACCTCATCGCCTGCGCCAAACTCGATCAGTGTGCGGTTGCCCGACAGATCGCGGATGTTCAGCTCTTCTCCGGCCACCTCTTTTTCCAGCAGAACGCCGCGCGGACGGGCCGCATCGGCAAACCTTCCGGCACCGTCAAAGACATAGGCAAAAGCCTTGCGCCTTGTATCAATCTGGAACCGTTTCTTGCGGCCCGCCGGCACAAAGATGTCCAGATACAGGGGATCGGCGGCGATGCCATCGACCGGGCCGGTCTTGCCCCAGAAGCTGCCGGTGATCACCTTGACCACCACGCCGTCATCCTCAAGAATCTCGGGAATGTCGCGTGCCTTGACATCCTGATAGCGCGGCGCGGTCATCTTGAGGTCTTTGGGCAGGTTCGCCCAAAGCTGAAAGCCGTGCATCTGGCCCTGTGCGTTCCCCTTGGGCATTTCCTGATGCAGAATGCCGGAACCAGCGGTCATCCATTGCACATCGCCGCCTTTCAGCGTGCCGCGATTGCCCAGGCTGTCGCCGTGATCGACCGATCCGGCCAGCACATAGGTGATCGTCTCGATTCCGCGATGGGGGTGCCAGGGAAAGCCTGCGGTGTAATCGGCCGGGCGGTCACCACGGAAATCATCGAACAGAAGAAAGGGGTCCATCCGCTCTGGCTCGGCAAAGCCGAAGGCCCGGTGCAGGCGGACGCCAGCGCCCTCCATCGTCGGGCGGGCGCGGGTTTCAGAGGTGACAGGACGGATCGACATGGGGCGCTCCTCTCGTTTGCGGCTGGGGCAAAGATAGGGGCGCCGGGCAGATTGCCAACCATTGATAGCAAGCCAGCGGCTGTGCGCAGGTGCACAGCCCGGCCAGATCAGCCGCAGGCAACGCCCGACATGCAGATCTTGGGCACAAACCGCGGGCGGGTCACGATGAACTGGGTGACGTTATCGGAGCTGATGCCCACGTTGAAGGCGGGCGTATAGGGCACGATTGTTTCGACGATCACCACATAGTCGCCGTCCGACATCGCGGGAATCTTTGACTTGTAGGTTTGCAGCGATGCGGTCGTCAGCGCCGGCAGGTTGGTGCCACCCGTGGTGCGCGACCAGTGAACCTGAAACTGCTGGCTGGCTTGCGACCAGGTGACAGAGGTGACCCTGATCGACACATTCTGGTTGCCGTCGATCAGCCGTTCCATCACCGAATCCATGCCGGTGATATAGGCGTCGTTGATCGTGACCATTTCGCGAGAGACCATATCGGAAATCGTGTACGAGGCTTTCTGGATGCGGTTGATCGACCGGAACGCATCCCAATACACAAACAGACCCAGATAGGCCCAAAGCATGAATGGCAGGACCAGCACAGCCTCTGCCATGACGGTGCCCTGTTCAGAGCTGAAGTATCGTGCAAATCTGGCGCGGAATGTGTTCATGATACCACTCAACTCGGTTCGGTCACATAGGCGGTATTGCTGATCAGCGCGTAGCCGCCCTTGCCATCCAGCACCAGATACGGGGCAAGGCCATAGGCGGGCATGATCGCATCCTGAATCACGCAGATGCGCACCAGCATAACGTCGTTCTGCTGGCCGATTTGCAATGCCGTCACCGGGTTGACGTCTTCCTCACGATCGACGCAGGCGGCATCGGCGGTCGGGAAAGACCAGGTCGTGGTAGAAATTCGCGTCATCTCGATCGAGATGTTCTTTGCGCAATCCAGCAAGATGACACCACGGCTGCAAATTTCGGTCTTCAGCAATTCGGCCGTCGGGGCAAGGTAGTGACCCAAGCGCAGCTCTCTGACCGTGCGGTCAACCGCCTGATCCAGCATGATCGAGCGCAGCATCAAAAGACCGCTTTCGAACGCCGAAGCAAAGACCAGCAGGATCAACGGAGCGGACAGCGCAAATTCCAGCGATGCCGTGCCGTCCTGAGATTTGCGGAAGGCCCTTAGGCACTTGCCGATAGCGCGTTTCATTGGGTCAACCTCAACTGGCTGATGTTACTGGCAATTGCACGAAATGCGGTTTTGATCTGCAACCCGCTCGCGTTGAAATAATGCGCGGCGGAAGAGGCGCAACCGGCGATCTGGGTCTGGCCGTTGGTCGGGGCCTCGAACGCGATGCCGTAAACCGTCACACCCTGATTCTTGATCGAAGTGCAGATGGTCTGAAGCTGGGTGTCCATCGTGCTGGTCGGAGTCTGGCTGCGCATCGCGTCCATCGTGCTGTTATACACTGTGGTGCGCGTCGAGCTGGTGGTGCCCAATGCGCGGGCGTAGAACTGCCAGGCGACATAGCTGACCCGCATGTTCGCCCAGACCTGAGGCCAGGTCAGCGAGGTATAGCCGCTGAAGGTCGCGCCCGGCACATAGCAGGTGCTGCCGCTTGGTGCCGTGCCGTTCCAGGGGCGCGAGTGCCAGGCACCCAGATGCGGCACCCAGTAGGGGCGGCTGTTGCAGATCGTCGTGGACGTGGTGGAGACGACCTTAGATGGGTGGAAGATCGAATAGTTGTTGTCATTGGTCGCGCGATAGATCGACGCGCTGCCCGACTTGTAGGACGGCTTGATCCGTTCTTCTGCGAAATGTTCGCCGTCGGTCATCAGGATGATGACCTTCATCGCATCGTCATCGACATAGTCGAAGGGGCGGCCCTGGAATTCGCTGGGCATCGCGCCAGAAGTGATGAACTGGCTGAACATGGTGCGGGCGCTCGGATCCAGCATCGCGGTGCCCCAGCGCATTCCGGCGTTGATCGAGGTGGCCCCGATCGCCGTCAGACCATTGATGGCCGACTGCAGGCCGCTGATGCTTTTTGACGGCAGGCGCACGATGTTGGTGGTGGACGGCGGGCACCACAGGTTGGCACCGTTGGCCACGCCATAGTTCGAGTCGGTGGGCGACACATAAGACGTGGTCTGGTTCGTCGTCGAATAGGAATCGGCATTCGCAGTCATCGACATCGCGGTTGTGCGCGACAGCGCCAACGAGTTGTAGGTCGAAGTATCAAGGTCAACGCAGTATTCGTTTGCGACACCGGGCGGATCGGTCAGGGTATATTTCGCCGACAGGGTAGAGCCCAGGTTGACCTGGCCGTTGAACGGCACAAGGCCAATGGAAATCCGCCCTTCGGCATCGCTGGACAGAACCGTGTTGACGAATTCATTCGCCGCCGCTTTCAGGTTGGTCAGTTTGCTGTTCGACGCCATCGAGCCGGAGATGTCCAGCACCAGCATGATCTCGACATTGGTCACGCGCTGTTCGGCCTTGGAATGGCCTGCGGCATCCATTGCGCTTATGCCCATCAACTGCAAAAAGATGGGATCGGTGCCTGCCGTCGCATCGGCCGCAACTTCGCGGTAGTTAAGGCCTTCGTTCACCTGAACCGATTTCAGATACTCGATCAGCCCGGCCTTGGTGAAATAGTCGTTCACCACGCTGGTCGCGTCCAGCTCTTGTGTCAGCGACGCCGCCGCGAGGGTAGAGCGGTCAAGCGTGTTCTGCAGGTTGGTGCGGATGGTTTCATACCGCATCACGTCCACCGCAAGTCCGCCGATCATGATCATGGCCATGAACAGCGAGAGGGAAAAGATCGTCAGGCTGCCCGACTCTTGCCGCGCGAATTTGCAGAGTTGCAGTCTTGCCAAGCCGCCAGAGCGGTACGAAGATTTCGAAACAGGCTTTTTGCAAAATCGCTGCATCTGTCGCACTCCCTTCCCCGACTCGATAATCGGGGGAACACACCAAGGGTGACGATTTACCTTTGTGCAGGGCGAATTTGTGGCGAAATAAGGAATAGATTGTGTGGCTTGTGGCATTGCCGTGGCCAACGGGGTGCCGGGCAGGGGGATTGTTAACCACGACGCCGGTCATCGACGCTCTCCTACTGCGTCAGGCGCAATTGGGTGATGTTGGTGGCGATGGTGCGGAAGGCGGTTGCAATCTGCAAACCACTTGCGTTGAAGTAGTGGCTGGCCGACGAGGCGCAGTTCGCGATCTGGGTCTGGCCGTTGACCGGGGCCTCGAAAGCGATGCCATAGACGGTGACGCCGCTGTCCTTGGCAAAGCCGCAGATCTGCTGCAACTGGGTATCCATCGACGTGGTGGCGGTCTGTGTGCGGAACGTGGCCAGCGTGTTGCCGTATACGGTTGTGCGGCTGGTCGCATTGGTGCCAAGGGCGCGGGCATAGAACTGCCAGGCGACATAGCTCAGGCGCATGTTGGTCCAGACCTGGGGCCAGGTTTGCAGCGTCGCGCCGCTGCCCGAATCCCACGCGTTCGCACGCCAGGCTTCTGCGGTATTCGTGCCGCCGGTGCAGGCGGTAGATACACACAGATGCGGAACCCAATACTGGTTCGCCCCCGCGGCGGCCGGACGTCCCGTTGCAAAGCGGATCGAATACTTGCCATCCCCAGCGGAACGGTAGATCGGCGAGTTGCCGGATTTGTAGCTTTCGCCCACCCGCTCTTCGGCGAAATGCTCGCCATCCGTCATCAGAACCACGATCTTCATCGTGCCTGCTGCGTTGAAGGCATAGGGGCGGCCAGCGAAATCGGGGTTGATCTTGCCAGAGGTGATCAACTG
>CALRKX020000091.1:0-7679 GCA_943368305.1 Erythrobacter sanguineus | reverse complement strand
GCCAACGATGCCAAGGGTTTCCCCGGAGCGGACCGACAGGCTGGCGCCATTCACCGCCTTCACATGGCCAGTGATGCGGCGCAGGAAACCGGCGGTGATCGGGAACCAGACGCGCAGGTGTTCGGTGCGCAGCACCTCTGTCGCGGTTTCGGGCAGGGGGTCGGGCAGACCCTTGGGTTCGGCGGCCAGCAGTTTCTGGGTATAGGGGTGCTGGGGGGCGGCAAAGACCTGCGCGGTTGGCCCCTGCTCCACGATCTCGCCGCCCTGCATCACGCAAACCCGGTCGGCGATGCGGCGGACGATGTTCAGATCATGGGTGATGAACAGCAGGCTGAGACCTTCGGAGGCCTTGAGGTCGGCCAGCAGGTCCAATATCTGCGCCTGCACGGTGACATCCAGCGCGGTGGTGGGTTCGTCGGCAATCAGCAGCTCTGGTCCATTGGCAAGGGCCATGGCGATCATCACGCGCTGACGCTGGCCGCCCGAAAGCTGGTGCGGATAGGCGGTCAGGCGGCTTTCGGGGTTGCGGATGCCGACCTTTGTCAACAGGTCGATCACGCGGGCGCGGGCGACATCACCGCGCAGGCCCTGATGCAGCGACAGGCTTTCTCCCAACTGGCGTTCGATGGTGTGCAAGGGGTTCAGGCTGGTCATCGGTTCCTGAAAGATGAAACTGATATCATTGCCGCGCACCCGGCGCAGGTCATTTTCTGATGCGCCGATCAGTTCCTTGCCCTGATCTTTGGCCGAGCCTTCGACCAAGGCGCTGTCGGCCAACAGGCCCACGGTGGACAGGGCGGTGACCGACTTGCCCGATCCGCTTTCACCGACCAGCGCCACGGTTTCGCCCCTGCCAACCGTAAAGCTGACGCCTTTCACCGCCTGAATCTCCCGGCCATCCTGCCGAAAGCTGATTTTCAGGCCCGAAACATCCAGAACCGGCGCCGTCATTTGCCCAGTCATTTAAAGGTCTTTCGCGGGTCGAAGGCATCGCGCACGCCTTCGAAGATGAAGACCAGAAGCGAGAGCATGATGGCAAAGGTGAAGAAGGCGACAAAGGCCAGCGAGGGCACTTGCAGGTTCTGCTGCGCCTGCCGTGACAACTGGCCCAACGAGGGCAGCGAGGGCGGCAGGCCGAAGCCCAGATAGTCCAGCGCGGCAAGGCTGCCGATGGTGCCGGTCACGATGAAGGGCAGCATCGTCAGCGTGGCCACCATGGCATTGGGCAGCACATGGCGCACCATTATGACCCGGTCGGGCACGCCAAGCGCCTTGGCGGCGCGGACATATTCGAAATTGCGGGCGCGCAGGAATTCGGCGCGAACCACGCCGATCAGGCTTGTCCAGCCAAAGGCGACCATCAGCACGAGCAGAATCCAGAAACTGCGTTCGAACACCGCAAAGATGATGATAATGGCGTAAAGCATGGGAATGCCGGACCAGATTTCCAGAAACCGCTGGAAGACAATGTCGATCCAGCCGCCGAAATAGCCCTGCACCGCCCCCGCCGCAATACCGATGACAGAGGTGAGCGCGGTGACGATCAGTGCAAAGCCGACCGACAGCCGGAAGCCATAGATCACGCGGGCCAGCACATCGCGCGCGGCATCATCGGTGCCAAGAAGGTGGTCACGGTCGGGGGCCGAAGGGGCCGCCTTGCCGCCCAGGTCGCTGATGGTCTGATAGCTGTAGGGGATGGGCGCCCATATGATGCGGCCCCTGTGAAATCCGTCCACCCCCGCACCATAGGTGCCGGATTTGACCCCGGCCAGAATGTCTTCGGGCGTATCAAAGCAATCGAGAACGCCGCCGGTGGCGATCAGGCACTGCACCTCTGGCGCGCGATAATTCGCCTCGGTCTTGAAGTCGCCACCGAAATCGGCCTCGGAGTAAAAGTGCAGGAAGGGCATCCGCCATTCGCCGCGATAGGTGACCAGCAGCGGTTTGTCGTTGGCCAAAAGCTCGGCAAACAACGAAAGGCCGAACAGGATCGCAAAGACGATCAGCGACCAGTAGGCGCGGCGGTTCGCCCGGAAATTACGCCAGCGCCGCTGGTTCAGGGGGGAAAGCGCCATTATTTCCGCGCCTCGAAATCAATGCGGGGGTCAACCCAGACATACATCAGGTCAGAAAGGATGCCGACCACCAGACCCATCAGCCCAAAGGCAAAGAGGGTGCCGAAGATCACCGGGTAATCGCGTTGCAATGCCGCCTCGTACCCCAGCCGGCCCAGGCCATCCAGCGAGAAGATGTTTTCGATAATGATGCTGCCTCCGAAAAAAACACTGATGAACAGGCTGGGAAATCCTGCGATGACGATCAGCATCGCATTGCGGAAGACATGGCCGTAAAGCACGCGGTTTTCCGACAGGCCCTTGGCGCGGGCGGTCATCACATATTGCTTTTTGATTTCATCCAGAAAGCTGTTCTTTGTCAGCAGGGTCATGGTGGCAAAGCTGGAGATGGTCATGGCGGTGACGGGCAAAGCGATGTGCCAGAAGTAATCGGCCACCTTGCCCAAAAGCGAAAGTTGCGCCCAGTTGTCCGAGGTGAGGCCGCGCAGCGGAAATATCTGCCAATAGCTGCCGCCCGCGAACAGCACCAAGAGCAGCACGGCGAACAACAGGCCCGGAATGGAATAGGCGGCGATGATGATGCCGCTGGACCAACTGTCAAAGGCCGACCCGTCGCGCACCGCCTTGCGGATACCAAGGGGGATGGAAATGGCATAGGCGATCAGCGTCGTCCACAGACCAAGGGTGATCGAGACGGGCAGACGGTCGATGATCAGGCTGACCACGCTTTGCGATTTGAAATAGCTGTCACCAAAGTCGAACCGCATGAACCGGCCCATCATGATGCCAAAGCGTTCCACCGCGGGAATGGCCTGTTTCGTGCAATCGGGGGCCTTTTGCGCGCCGGTAAAGCCGGGGGGGCATATCCAGCGGGCAAAGCCGAACTCCACCTCCAGTTTGGCGCGAAACTCGGGGGGCAGGCCGCGGGCGCCGACATAGCCGCCCTTGGATTTGTCTTGCCCCGGCTGGTTTTGCGATGACTGCGCCTCGGTGTCAGAGCCGCCGCCCAAAGCCTCCAGAACGTCGCCGTTGCCTTCCAGACGCGCCTCGATGTTGTCAATCGGGCCGCCGGGGACAAGCTGGGTCAGGCTGAAATTGACCAGCATGATTCCGAACAGAGTCGGGATCACCAGAAGCAGGCGGCGCAGGATATAAGACAGCATTACCTGAGAACGCCCGCTGCGCGCAGCTTGTCGGCCTTGGCCGCGTCATACCACCAGAAACTGGTTTCGCCCAAAGCATAGGGCGGCAGGGTTGCCGGGTGATCATACTGGTCGAAATAGGCGACGAAATAATTGGGGTTATACCAGCGCGGCACCATCAGGTGCAGGCTGCGCAGCACGCGGTCCAGCGCGCGGGTGGCGCTGTTCAGGTCTTCGCGTGTCTTCGCCGGTTCGACATTGTCGATCAGCTTGTCCACCGCCGGATTGGCCAGCCCCATGCGGTTGCGGGTAGAGTTGTTGGCCGTGACCGAGGCGTAGGATTGCTTCATCTCGCCCCCCGGCTCCTGAGAGTTCACCATGCTGGTGGGCAGCACGTCGAAATCAAAGTTCGGTGGGTCGGCGCGGAATTGCAGTTGCGCGGGGTCGATGATGTTCAGGCTGGCATCCACACCCGCCGCACGCAGATTTTCGACATAGGGGCTGATGACGCGTTCCAGTTGCGGGCTGGCGGTCAGGAATTCAACCTTCAGCGTCTCGCCCTTGGCATTGCGCCGCATGCCGTCATCGCCCACCATCCAGCCCGCCTCTTCCAGCAGGGCCGAGGCCTTGCGCAGATTCTTGCGGTCAAGCGATCGGTCGGGGGTGGAAACCGGCGACATCGCCGCCTCATCCGTCAGGATCGAGGCAGGCAGCAGGCCCTGATCGACAAGGGGT
Organism: Erythrobacter sanguineus; assembly: GCA_943368305.1. Classification (GTDB taxonomy): domain Bacteria; phylum Pseudomonadota; class Alphaproteobacteria; order Rhodobacterales; family Rhodobacteraceae; genus Fuscibacter. The sequence continues at coordinate 3,727 of CALRKX020000091.1, read as the reverse complement.
TGCAGAACGGCAACCTCATCGGGGCCGGGGGCACCCTTGGCGGCCATGGGGCTGTTTTCCCAGACAGAATTGACGCGGGCATAAAGGCCGTAGAACAGCGTCTGGTTCGACCATTCAAAGTTGAACATCAGGCCGATCGCCTCGCGCACGCGGGGATCCTGGAACTTTTCGCGGCGCAGGTTGAACAGGAACCCCGAGGCGGGGGGCAGGTTGCCGTTGGGCAGTTCCGCCTTGATCACCGTGCCATTCTTGACGGCGGGAAAATCATAGCCGGTGGCCCATTGCTTGACGGTGGTTTCCTGCCGGAAGGTATAGACGCCCGATTTGAACCCCTCGAACGCCGCGCTGTCATCACCGAAGAATTCCACTCGGATGCGGTCGAAATTGTTCTGGCCGATGTTCAGCGGGTGGTTGGCGGCCCAGTAATCGGGGTTCCTTTTCAGGATGATCTGCTGGCCGGGCTTGAGGCTGTCGAGCACATAGGGCCCGGTGCCGAGGAAGGGTTTCAGGCTGGACGCCTCGAGATCGCGGTTGTTCTTTTCATAGTCGGCCTTGGAAAAGACGGTCAAAGAGCCGACCGAGGCGGGCATGTCGCGAAAGGGCGTGCCGGGGGTGAAGGTGAACTTGATGCGATAAGGGTCCAGCACCTCTGCCGACTGGACCTTGTCGTTGAAGACGGCGCGAAACTCGGCGATGCCTTTTTCGCGAAACAGGTTGTAGCTGAACAGCACGTCATCGGCGGTCAGCGGCGTGCCGTCGGAAAACTTCACATCCTTGCGCAGATTGAAGATCACCCAAGACCGGTCCTCGGGGTATTCCATCGTGTCGCACATCAGGCAATAGGCGGCGCCCACCTCGTCTGCGGTCGCGCCAAGGATGGATTCGTACAGCACGGTTGCAACGCCGGTGGCGGTGCCGGTGAAGGAATAGGGGTTGAGCGAATCAAAGGTGCCAAGCTCTGCCTCGGAAATCTCGCCACCTTTGGGGGCATCGGGGTTCACATAGTCGAGGTGCTTGAAGTCGGCCGGATATTTCAGCGCCCCGAAGGTCGAGATGCCATGGGCGGTGATGATCTTCTGATCCTCGGCGCGGGCTTGTGACAGGCCCAGCAGCAGCGCCGCCCCCAAAGCCACCAGACCGCCCGCCAGACGCATCGCCATGCCGTTCCGTTCCGCTGCAACCGCAACCGCGCGCGTCCGCTGGACCATGCCCCACTCCCCTTGTTCCGCCGACCCGCGGCTTTGGCGCGAATCTAGGGCGGAACGGGGGGCATCCTCAAGGCGCGAATGCGTGAAAGAGGGGCGCGAATGCGTGAAAGGGCGGTGAGCGAACGAAAAAGGCCGCCCGAAGGCGGCCTTGGTGCGCGGTGGGCAGCAGGCTTGGCTTACTTGAGCGTCGCCAGATAAGCGATGACATTTGCACGGTCTTCGGCCTTGGGCAGACCGGCAAAACCCATCTTGGTTCCGGGAACGGCGGCCTTGGGGCTGGTCAGGAAGACGTTCAGGACATCGGGGGTCCAGACCTCGGCCGCCTTGCCCTTCATCGCGTCGGAATAGCCGAAATCGGCAACAGCGGCGTGGTTGCGGCCGACGACGCCGTTCAGATGCGGGCCGGTTCCGTTGGTGCCGTCAACCTTGTGGCAGGCCTTGCACTTGCCAAAGACCTTTTCCCCGGCGGCCGGATCGGCGGCGGCAAACACCTCGTCAAACGAAGGACCGGCATCGGCGGTGGCTTCGCCGCCTTCTGCCGCGCCGGTGTCAATGGTATAGGCCTGCGCCGCCTCTTCGCCGCCATGCGACGAGGGTGCGGTGTTGTACAACGATTCAGCCGCCCAATTGGCAAAGAGGAACACGAGGAGCGAGCCGCACACCGCGCCCGTTGCCTTGGTCAGAGTCATCGTGTCGAACATGTCGCGCCATCCCTAGGTCTGTCTGGCGGCTATCTACCCGCTTCCTCCTGCGGTTTTCAAGGTGTAGTAGCGCGACCAATCGCCCCGATTGGGCGTTTCTGACACGCCAGCCGCCTGAAGGGGCGGTTTCTGACACGCCGACTGCCCGAAGGGGCAGTTTCTGACACGGGAGAGTGCCACATGACCGGCCGCATCGCCTTTCAGGGAGAGCTTGGTGCCTATTCGCATCAGGCCTGCACGCAGGCCCGCCCCGATTTTACCCCGGTTCCCTGCACCACATTCGAGGATGTGGTCGAGATGACGCGCAGCGGCGAGGTTGATCTGGGCATGCTGGCGGTCGAAAATTCGACCTATGGCCGGGTGGCGGATGTGCACAGCCTGTTGCCGAAATCGGGCCTGCATATCGTGGACGAAGCCTTTGTGCGGGTGCATGTCAACCTGTTGGGCGTGCCCGGGGCCAAGCTGGCGGATGTGCGGGAAGCGCATGGCCATGTGGTGATCCTGCCGCAATGCGCGGGGTTCCTGCGCGAGCATGGCATCAGGGGCAAGGTCAGCAGCGACAATGCCCGCGCCGCGCGCGAGGTGGCCGAGGCGGGCGATGTGGCCCGCGCGGCCCTTGCCAGTGAACTGGCGGCAGAGATCTACGGGCTGGATGTGCTGGCCCGCCATATCGAGGATCACAAGAACAACACCACCCGCTTTCTGGTCATGAGCCGGGCGCTGGATACCAGCCGGCGCAGCGACCGGATGATGACCACCTTCACCTTCCGCGTCCGTAACATTCCGGCGGCGCTGTACAAGGCGATGGGCGGGTTCGCCACCAATGGCGTGAACATGACCAAGCTGGAAAGCTATATGGTGGGCGGCAGTTTCACCGCGACCGAGTTTTATGCCGACATCGAGGGCCACCCCGATGACCCCAACGTGGCGCTGGCGTTGGAGGAGCTGCGGTATTTCACCAATGAGTTCAAGGTTCTGGGCGTCTATCCGGCCGACAGGCCGCGATAGGGTGGGTATGCGCTGTTGCCCCCACCCCCTCTCCACGAGGGGGGAGGCGATACTGTCTTGAGTGGGTGTCGGGCGGCTGATGCACGGGCATGCGCGGGCCGATGGTGCCGCGCGGGCTAGCGGCGGGGGCTGCGGGCGCGTTGCTCGATCTCATGCGCGAAGGCGGCGATGCGGTCGTGGTACTTGCGCTCTACCCGGTTGCGGGCAAAGCGCAGCGATTGCAGGTAAAGACGCGCGCCCAGGTTCAGCGGCTTCAACTCTGTCACCACATGCAGGCGGGTGCGGCGGGCAGCCATTTCGATCAGTTCAACATGCACCTCTCCCTCCAGCGCGGCAGAATGAAAGTGCAGCCCGATGTGGTGGGGTTGTTCCAGCCGGGTCAGTTGAAGCTGCATCTTGCGCGGCTTGCTGCGATAGAGGAACCCCAGACGCCATTCCGTGCCGACCGAGGCCTGCCGGTGCGAATCGTCGCGCGACACATCGGCCCCGCGGCGCAGGGCAGCGCGTTCCCAGCCGTCAAAATCGGCGACGATGGCCCAGACCTGTGCCAAGGGCGCATCGACATCCTGTTTGGTCGAAAGTCTCATGGTCAGATGCCCGTCAGTCCAGCCTGTCCGCCACCCAGTGGCGGATCAGGAAATGTGCGATGGCCCCGGCGCGTCCAGCGCGGATGCGGGGGTGGTGACCGGCCAGAATCGTGACCATTTCGTCCTTGGTCACCCACAGGGCATCTTCCAGCTCTGCCGGGTCAAGGGTGATTGCGTCGGAGGTGGCCTGACCCCTCGCCCCCAGCATGAGCGAGGCGGGGAA
>CALRKX020000090.1:0-7684 GCA_943368305.1 Erythrobacter sanguineus | reverse complement strand
AGTGCTGACCGAGGTGGCGCGTGGTGGTGCCGAGGATATCGACCGCGCCGTTCTGTCCGCCCGCCGTGCCTTTGACGATGGCCGCTGGTCGCGCCAGACGCCGGGGCAGCGCAAAGAGGTTCTGTTGCGGCTTGCCGCCCTGATCCGGGCAAATATCCCTGAACTGGCGCTGCTGGACAGCCTTGATATGGGCAAGCCGGTCAAGGATGCGGCCACGGTGGATGCCCCCGGCTCGGCCCATTTCTTTCAATGGCATGCCGAGGCGATTGACAAGATTTATGACGAGATCGCGCCCACCGGGGGCCGCGATCTGGCGATGATCCGCCGGATTCCGCTGGGGGTGATCGGCGCGGTGGTTCCGTGGAATTTCCCTTTGGATATGGCAACATGGAAGCTGGCCCCTGCCCTAGCCATGGGCAATTCCGTGGTGCTGAAACCGGCCGAACAATCGCCCCTGTCGGCGCTGCGGCTGGGAGAGCTGGCGCTGGAGGCGGGGCTGCCGCCGGGCGTGCTGAACGTGGTGCCGGGCTTTGGCGAGGACGCCGGGCAGGCGTTGGGGCGGCACCCCGATGTCGATTGTCTGGTCTTCACCGGATCGACCACCGTGGGCAAGCTGTTTCAGCGCTATGCGGGCGAGTCGAACATGAAGCAGGTCTGGTTGGAGACGGGGGGCAAAAGCCCGAACCTGATTTTCCCTGACGCCGATCTGGACAAGGCCGCCGACATGGCCGCCTTTGGCATCTTCTTCAATCAGGGCGAAGTGTGTTCTGCCAACTCTCGCCTGCTGGTGCATGAAAGCATCGCAGAAGAGATGATCGGGCGGTTGGCGACGCTTGCAGCAACGGCGCAGCCGGGCGATCCGCTGGACCCGGCCAGCGCGATGGGGTCGATGGTCGATGCCCGCCATGCCGATCAGGTGATGAATTTCATCGCATCGGGCCGCGCGCAGGCCCGGCTGGTCTGTGGCGGAGAGCGGGTCACGCTGAACGGGTCGGATGCGTTCATTCAGCCCACGATCTTTGCCGATGCCGGTCAGGATGCCCGGATCGTGCGCGAGGAAATCTTTGGCCCCGTGCTGTCGATCCAGACCTTCAAGGATGAAGATCAGGCCGTAACCATGGCCAATGACACGGTTTACGGCCTTGCCGCCTCGGTCTGGACACGCGATATCGGGCGCGCGCTGTCGCTGGCAGACCGGCTGAATGCGGGCACGGTCAGCGTGAATACGGTCGATGCGCTGTCGGCAATGACGCCCTTTGGCGGGCTGAAGCAATCAGGGTTTGGCCGTGATCTGTCGCTTCATTCCTTTGACAAATACTCGGCGCTGAAAACCGTGTGGATCAAGTATTGACGGCAAGGCGGCGGGGGCGCAGCGTGGCTTAGGACATACCTAAGGCAAATTGACATGCCGCTGCGATTTACCCTGCGCCAGTTGGAATATCTGGTCGCCGTCGGCGAGGCCGGGTCCATCGCGCTGGCGTCAGAGCGGGTGAATGTGTCGTCGCCCTCGATTTCCGCCGCGATTGCGCAGTTGGAGGCCGAGTTTGGCCTTGCCCTGTTCGTGCGCAAACATGCCCATGGCCTGACGCTGACCCAAGGCGGCCGCCAGTTCATGGCGCAGGCAAAGGCCGTTCTGGCCGAGGCGGCGCGGCTGAATGAAATCGCGGGCAGCATTACCGGGCAGGTGCGCGGTCCGCTTTCGGTGGGGTGTCTGCAAACCTTTGCGCAAGTGGTTTTGCCGCAACTGCGCCGCAGCTTCATGGACAGGTATCCGGCGGTGGAATTCCATCAACTGGAGCTTGACCAGACCGGCATATTCGAAGGGCTGCGCAGCGCCAAGCTGGATGTGGCGATCAGCTATGATCTTGATATTCCTTCTGATATAAGCTTTCAGCCCCTGATCAGCCTGCCGCCCTACGCCGTGCTGGAGGCCGCACATCCGCTGGCCAGCCGGGCCAGCCTTGGTCCCGGCGATCTGGCCGATTATCCGATGGTGTTGCTGGACCTGCCGTTTTCCAACGATTACTTCATTTCGTTCTTCAGCCGTGCCGGTCTGCGGCCCAAGATTGTGGAACGCACGCGTGACATGGGCGTGATGCGGTCGATGGTGGCCAATGGGTTCGGCTATTCCATCGCCAACATCCGCCCGATGACCGATTCCGCGCCAGATGGCCGACACCTGCGTTATGTGCCGCTGACAGGGCCGGTGCGCAGCCTCAACCTGGGGCTGGCGCTGATGGAGGGCGCGGGCATGGCGCTGACGGTGCGGGCGTTTCTGGATCACGCGGCACAGCGCCTGTCGGCGGATACCGGACCCAGCCCCTATTTGCGCCTGCCCTGACTTGATTAGGACAAGCCTAAGCCGCGCTTCCATCATGCGTGCTTTTTTCCGAATCCGGGCTGCGCCATTTTGGCCGGACCAAGGAGCCAGCCCATGACCGATCCGCGCTATGACATCCTGTTCACGCCGATGCAGATCGGCCCGCATCTGGCCAAGAACCGCTTTTACCAGGTACCCCATTGCAACGGTGGTGGCTACCGCGACCCCTCGGCAGCGGCCGAAATGCGCGGCATCAAGGCCGAGGGCGGCTGGGGCGTGATCTTTACCGAGCAGACAGAGATTCACCAGACCTCGGAAATCACCCCCTTCATCGAGCTGCGGCTGTGGGAAGATCAGGACATTCCAGCCATCGCCAAGATGGCCGAGAAGATGAAGAGCCACGGCGCGCTGGCGGGCATCCAGCTTGCCTATTCCGGGGTGAATGGGCCGAACCTTTACACCAAAGAGGTGCCGCTGGCGGTGTCCCCCGGCCCGATCCGCACCTTTACCTATGATCCGGTTCAGGCGCGTAGTCTGGACAAGACCGACATCAAGAACCTGCGCCGCTGGTTCGTGAATGCCGCGCGCCGGTCGCAGGTGGCGGGGTTCGATCTGATTTGCCTATACGGCGCGCATGGCTTTGGCATCTTTCAACATTTCCTGAGCCGCGCCACCAACCAACGGGGCGATGAATACGGTGGCTCTCTGGAAAACCGCAGCCGTTTCGCGCGCGAGGTGATGGCAGACCTGCGCGATGCGGTGGGCGACCGCATGGCCTTTTCCATGCGGGTCAGCCTTGATGAGACCATCGGCGATCTGGGCTTTTCCAACGCCGAGTTGCGCGATTTCATCGCAATGAACGGCGATCTGCCCGATATGTGGGATCTGGCCCAAGGGTCTTGGGATGAATGTTCCGGCCCCAGCCGGTTCAAGGAAGAGGCAGCGCAGGAAGCCTTGGTCAAGGGCATCAAGGAGCTGACCAATCGCCCGGTGGTGGGCGTGGGGCGTTTCACCTCGCCCGATGTGATGGCGCGGATGATCCGGCAGGGGGTCTTGGATTTCATCGGCTGTGCGCGGCCGTCCATCGCCGACCCGTTCATTCCGGTGAAGATCGCCGAGAACCGGATCGAGGACATCCGCGAATGTATCGGCTGCAACATGTGCGTGACCGGCGACATGACGATGAGCATCAGCCGCTGCACCCAGAACCCCACCTTCATGGAGGAATGGAGGAAGGGCTGGCACCCGGAACGGATGAACGCCAAGGGCGACAGCCAGAACGTGCTGGTGATCGGCTCCGGCCCGGCAGGGCTGGAGGCGGCACGGGCGCTGAGTGTGCGTGGCTATGACGTGGCGCTGGCCGAGGCGGGCGATGCCTTGGGCGGCCGGGTGGCACGGGAACGCAAGCTGCCGGGGCTGTCGGCCTGGGGCCGGGTGGCGGATTACCGGACCTATCAGCTTTCGCAGCGGGCCAATGTAGAGACCTATCTGCAAAGCCGGTTGACGGCCGAGGATGTGTTGTCCTTCGGGTTCCAGAACGTCTGCATCGCCACCGGCGCCCATTGGCGGGCCGATGGCGTGGCACGCTGGCATGTGGTGCCGATGCCGGTCTCTGGCCTGCCTGTGTTCACGCCAGATGACCTTATGGCGGGGCGATTGCCGCAGGGCCGGGTCGTCGTGTTCGACGATGACCATTACTACATGGGCGGCGTTCTGGCAGAGCTTTGCGCGGCACAGGGCTGTGAGGTGACGCTGGTCACCCCCGCCGCCTTCGTTTCCGACTGGACACGAAATACGCTGGAACAGGGGGCGATTCACCGGCGTCTGGTCGAGAGCGGCGTCAAGATCGTGCTGAACACCGGGGTTGCGGCGGTGACGGCGGCGGGGGTGCAAACCGCCTGCGCCTATACCGGCATGGCGGGCCTGATCGAGGCGGATGCCGTGGTGATGGTGGCCAGCCGCACCGCAGATGACGGGCTTTACCGTGACCTGATGGTCCGGCAGGCGGATTGGGCAGATGCCGGCATCCGCAGCGTCAGGGTGATCGGCGACGCCGAGGCCCCCGGCCCGATCGCCTGGGCCACCTATGCTGGCCACCGCTATGCGCGCGAGCTGGACATGCCCGACCGGGGCGATGCCCTTAGCTTCCGGCGCGAGGTGACGGCCTTGCAGGGGTAGGATGCGTGATTTAGCGCCCCATGCTTGCCGCAAGAGAGGTGCGTGAAATCACGCACCCTACTCCCTTGCTCCACCTCGGCGCGGCCCCTATCCTTCGCCCCTGAAGGAGCCGCCATGCCCACCGTCCATCCGCCATTCCCCCCGCCCGCGCCGTTCACCGACGACGCCTGGATGGATGTTCTGTCGGCGATGGACCGCACCTATGCCGACCTTCTGGGCCATCAGGAACAGTTGGAGCGGCAAAACACCGAGCTTGAAGGGATGCGGGCCTTTCTGACCGCGATCCTTGGGTCAGTCAGTGACGTGCTGATCGTGGTGTCGCGCTCTGGCCGGGTAGAGCAGGCCTCGGCCTCGCTGGCCGCCCGCAGCGGCCTTGCGCCCGGCGCATTGGAAGGCACCGACCTGACCGCGCTGATCGACCCCGCCGACCACCCTGCCCTGACCGCCGCCCTGTCGCGTGCGCGCGATGCCCGCCGCCCCGTGGCGCTGGAGGCCGGGCTGATCACGCCCGATGGGCCCAGCCCGCTGGAACTGTCGGTCGCCCCGCGCCTTGACGACCGGGGCCGCGCGGCGGGCTATGTGCTGACAGGCCGCCCTGTGGGCGAGTTGCGCCGCGCCTACGCCGAACTGTCGGCCAGCCATGACGCGCTGAAAGCTGCGCAGGCGCAACTGGTGCGGAACGAAAAGCTGGCCGCCCTTGGCCGCCTGTTGGCCGGTGTGGCGCATGAGCTGAACAACCCGATCAGCTTTGTCTACGCCAATGCCCATGCGCTGGAACGCTATGCAGGCAAGTTCGAGACCTATTTCCAGCATGTGCAGGACGGGGCCAGCCGCGAGGATCTGGTGGCCCTGCGCAACAGCCTGCGGCTGGACCGGGAGGTGGCAAACCTGCGCCAAGCCATTGATGGCGCGCGCGACGGGGCCGAACGGGTGCGCGATATTGTCGAGGATCTGCGGCGGCTGTCGTCCGACGGATCGGGCGAAAAGGTGGTGTTCGATCTGGTCGAAACCGCCCGTGTGGCCGCGAACTGGGTGCTGCGGGGCATGAAACAGCCCGTCACGCTGACATTTGCCGGCGCTGCCACCCTGCCCGCCTATGGTCGCCCCGGACATATCCAGCAGATTGTCATGAACCTTGTCCAGAACGCGATTGACGCGATGGAAGGTCAGCCGGGCGCCGCCGTGACCCTGACCGCGCAGGACGAAAGCGGGCGCGCCACCCTGACCGTGGCCGACAACGGGCCGGGCGTGCCCGCCGCCCTTGCCGCCACCATCTTTGACCCGTTTTTCACCACCAAACCCGTGGGGCGCGGCACCGGGCTGGGCCTGTCGATCAGCCACAAGATCGCCGAAGAGCATGGCGGGCGGCTGACCCTGGACGACACCGCGCAGGGTGCCTCGTTCCGCCTTGACCTGCCAGGAGGCCCCCCATGACCACCATGCTCTGGCTGCAAGCCTCTGGCTGTGGTGGCTGCACCATGTCGCTGCTCTGCGCCGAAGATCCCGGCCTGCCGGACCTGCTGGCCGATGCGGGCATTCGCCTTTTGTGGCACCCCGCCCTGTCGGTGGAAACCGGGGCCGAGGCGCGCAGCCTGTTGGACCGGATCGAGCGGGGTGAGACGCATCTGGACATCCTTTGTGTCGAGGGCGCGATTGCGCGCGGGCCAAAAGGGACCGGCCGCTATCAGATGCTGTCGGGCACCGGGCGCAGCCTGATGGATTGGGTCGCCTCGCTGTCGCCCTTGGCCAGCCATGTCGTTGCCGTCGGCAGTTGCGCGGCCTTTGGCGGGGTGACGGCGGCGGGCGGCAACCCGTCAGATGCGGTGGGCCTGCAATATGACGGCACGCACCCCGGCGGCCTGCTGCCCGCAGACTGGCGGGCAAGGGGCGGTCTGCCGGTGATCAATGTCGCAGGTTGCCCAACCCATCCCGGCTGGGTCACGGAAACGCTGATGATCCTTGCGGCGGGCGAGGCGCTGCCCTTGGACGGCTATCAGCGCCCCCGCTTTTACGCCGATCATCTGGTGCATCACGGCTGCCCGAAGAATGAGTTCTACGAATACAAGGCCTCGGCGCGCGCGTTGTCGCAACTGGGCTGCATGATGGAAAACCTTGGCTGCATTGGTACGCAGGCGGTGGGCGATTGCAACATCCGGCCCTGGAATGGCGAGGGCAGTTGCACCAAGGGCGGCTATCCCTGCATCAATTGCACCGCCCCAGAGTTCGAAGACCCCCGCCACGCCTTTACCGAAACGCCCAAGATCGCGGGCATTCCGGTGGGCCTGCCAACCGACATGCCAAAGGCATGGTTCATGGCCCTGGCATCGCTTTCCAAGGCCGCAACGCCCGACCGGCTGGGCCGCAACGCCGTGGCCGACCACATCGTCGTGCCCCCCACCCTGCGGAAGCCGAAATGACGGGTGCGCGGCTGGTCGTCGGCCCCTTCAACCGGGTGGAGGGGGATCTGGAGGTGACGCTGGACATCGCCGATGGCCGTGTTGCCTCGGCCCGCGTCAACTCCACGCTATACCGGGGATTCGAGCGGATGCTCGAGGGGCGCGACCCGCGCGACGCGCTGACCATCACGCCACGCATCTGCGGCATCTGCTCGATCAGCCAGTCGACAGCGGCGGCGCGTGCCCTTGGCGCGGCGATGGGCTTGCAGCCCACGCCCGACGGCGCGGCCATGGCCGCCCTGATTCATGCTGTGGAAAATGTGGCCGATCATCTGACCCATTTCCACCTGTTCTTCATGCCCGACTTTGCCCGGCCCGACTATGCGGCCCGCCCCTGGCACACCCGCGCGGTGGACCGCTTTACCGCCATCGAGGGCAGCGCGATGCGCGGGGCCATCGCGGCGCGGGCCGAGTTGCTGCATGTCATGGGCCTTCTGGCCGGGAAATGGCCACATACGCTGGCCATTCAGCCCGGCGGCGTCACCCGCGCGCCGGGGTTGCGGGAAAAACTGCGGTTGCAGGCCACCTTGCGCGCCTTTCGCCGCTGGCTGGAGGACAGCCTGTTCGGCGGCCCGCTTGAGGAGTTTGCCGCCCTGCCCGATGGCCACGCCCTGATGGGCTGGGGCCGGGGCGATGTGGGGCTTTTCCTTGAAATAGCCGCCGATCAGGGTCTTGCCACGCTTGGCCGGGGTGCGGGGCGCTATATGTCCTTTGGCGCCTATCCGCTTGC
>CALRKX020000089.1:0-7691 GCA_943368305.1 Erythrobacter sanguineus | reverse complement strand
ATCAGCCAGAATGAAGTCGCCCCGCCGGTATGTTCCGGCGCGGATGCGGGCGATCTTGGTGGCATAGCGGGTGTGAGCGTGGGGCAGCAGCATGGTCATGCCGCAAGACAGGACCGGCCGGTGGCGCGGTCAAAGATGTGAAGATGGCTTGGCGACAGCGCAAAGCTGACCGCATCCCCGATGGACAGGCCGCGAAAATCACGGCTGACAAAGGACATGTCGGCACCGTCAACCTCTGCGATGATCTGGCCCTCTGCTCCCATGTTTTCGATCAGCGAGATGCGGCCGGTGATTGCGCCTGCCGTATCGGGCAACACCCGCTCCATCCGGGTGGGCCTCAGGCCGAGTTCCACCTCTTGCCCCTCTGCGACGGCAAAGCGGCCAGGTGGCAGCACGATACGCACGGACCCTGCCACAGCCGCACCATTCTCGATCCGGCCAAGCCGGAAATTCATCGAGGGAGTGCCGATGAAATCGGCGACAAACCGGGTGGCCGGGCGGTCGAAAATTTCGTCCGGCGTGCCTTGCTGCTCAATGGCGCCCGCCCGCATCAGAACGATACGATCGGCGATCGTCATCGCCTCCAACTGATCATGGGTGACAAAGATCGTAGTGGTTTTCAGGCTGTTGTGCATCTTGCGGATTTCGGTGCGCAATTTCTCGCGCAGCTTGGCATCCAGATTCGACAAGGGTTCGTCGAACAGGAACACCTTGGGCGTCTTGATCATGGCCCGCGCCATGGCGACGCGCTGTTGCTGGCCCCCTGACATGGCCTTTGGCTTGCGGTTCAGCATCGGCTCCAGCCCCAGCATTCGCGCAACTTCGCCAAGGCGGCGATCAATCTCCGGGCCTGCAACGCCTGCCCGCCGCAGGCCGAAGGTGATGTTGTCAGCCACCGTCATATGCGGGTAAAGGGCATAGCTTTGAAACACCATCGCCACGCCGCGCTGGCCGGGGTGATGGTTGGTCACATCCACTCCGCCAATGCTGATGCACCCCGCCGTCACCTCTTCCAGTCCGGCGATCATGCGCAGCATGGTTGATTTTCCGCAGCCCGACGGGCCCAGGAAAACCACGAATTCATGGTCGGGGATCATCAGGTTCAAGCCGTCAATCACCGGATGGGCGCCATAGCTTTTGACGATACCAGAGCATTCGATATGGGCCATGTATTAGCCTTTCGTGCGTCCGCCGCTGCGGATCATAGAGTTGATTAGGCCCATCAGCAGGCCGATGAAGACAAGCGGGGGCAGCACCAGAACCACCGTGGCGGCATTGATCACGCCCCAGGGTACTTCCTTGCCCAAAGAGGTGATCGAGGCGGCAACCACCGGCAGCGTCGCGTTCTGCGCGGCAAGGGTCAGCGCCAGCAGCAATTCGTTCCAGACCAGAACGAAGGTGAAGACCAACGCGCCGAACAGGGACGGGGCCGCCACAGGCAACGAGATGCGCCAGAAGACCTCTGCTTGCGCGCATCCTTCCATGGCGGCGGCTTCCTCGATCTCTGGGGGAACCCGTTCGAAGGCAGGCGTTGCCAGCCAGATCATCGTCGAGATCGTGGTCACCAGATAGACCAGGATCAGCCCGCCCAGACTGTCGTAGATGCCCAGATCAAGGTAGATCACGATGAAAGGGATGGCGATGGCCACCGGCGGCATGAAACGCAGCGACAGCACGAAGAACTGGATGTCATCGGCCCGTCCGCGGGCGTGACGCGCCAGTGCGTGGGCGGCCGGAATGCCCAGCAGCGCCCCGATCCCCACCGATGCCGCCACCACCAGAACCGAGTTGACCAGCCCGTCGCGAATGGTGGGGTTGCCAAGGATGGTGGCAAAGTTTTGCAGCGTCGGGGTGAAGAACAGCTTTGGCACCGGCGTCACGATGTCGCGCAACTCCTTGAAGGCCCCCAGGGCCGTCCACAGGATTGGCGCCAGCGCGACCAGCACCAGAAGCCCAAGCGCCAGCCGCGCCAGAATACGAAGGATCACCATACGCAGGATTAACGGGACCATTTTCTGCTCCCACGCCAGATAAGGGTGAAGGCGACCGTGGTGACGATCAAAAGCAGGATCGACATGGCCGAGGCATATGACACCCGACCTCCAAGGTTGATGCCGGATTGATAGGCGTAAAGGTCCAGCGTTTCGGTCGCCGTGCCGGGGCCACCGCCGGTCATGACAAAGATCAGATCGAACGACCGCAGCGATTCCACCGCCTTGACCAGAGCAAGGCTGATCAGCGGACCTTTCAGCATCGGCAGGGTGACATAGGCATGAACCTGCCATGTCCGGGCGTTGTCCAGCATCGCCGCCTCGATCGGGTCGCGTGGCATGGTCTCCAGCAGCTTGACGATGATCACCGTGAAGAACAGGCCCCATTGCCAGATATCGACCGCCGCAACCGAAATCAGGGCCAGCGACGGATTGGCCAGAAACTCGATCGGGCCGAAACCCGCCTCTCCGGCGATCCAGTTCAGCAGGCCAAGCGATGGCGAATAGAGAAACCGCCAGATGAAGGCTGCCGCCACGCGGGGCAGCAGAACCGGCGCAAGAAAGGCAAAGCAGATCAGGTTGCGCCAAAACGCCCGCTTGACCGTCTCATGCACCAGAACGGCCAGAAGGACCGCCGCCACCAAGGTACCGGCAACCGTAACCAGCTCCCAGATCAACGAGATTTCCAGGGCGTTGAAGAACCGTTTGTCGCGCAAAAGCCGCAGGTAGTTGTACAGACCTACGAATTCGTATTCGGGCGACCCAAGTGCCCGGTTCATCACCGAAAACCAGACCGCCCCGGCGGTTGAAACCGCCGCGAGCAGGCCCAGAACGGTCAGCGCCGGGGCCAGAGTTAAAAATATAAAGCGCTGTCGTGTCATCTTAGGCCTTTCCGTGGCAGGTTGCCCGGACCGGGCGCAGGGCTGGCCGGTCCGGGCGCGCCATCATTTCACACGCGCCAGCGCGTCTTCGGCAGCAAAGGCCACCTCGTCCAGCGAGGCCTTGATGTCGCTGCGGGTGCCGGTGAACAGCTCTTCCAGCGCAAGGCCCAGCGTGTCACCGATCTCTGGCCAGGCCGGGTTGGCCATGATCAGCAGGTTGGTCTTGGGGCCCGTGGCCAGCAGGGCATCGATGTAATCCTGCGGCACGGCCTTTTTGTAGGCTTCGCTTTGCAGGCTCGAGATGCGGGCGATGTCAGAGGCGACCCCCTCGGCAAGACGCTGTTGCTCCATGTCTTTCGAGGTTGCCCAGCCTACGAAGTCTCCCGCGATGACCTTGGCGCAATCGTCCTTGGCCCCCACGGTCGAAATTGCCCAGCCATGCGACCAGCCTGCCGACGGCAGCGGTTCCGGCGGCGGCGCATAGCCGACCTTGCCGACGACCTGGCTTTTGCTGGTGTCCTCCATCCAGGGGCCGAAAACGTCACTTTCGATCAGGATTGCCACCTGGCCACCGCGAAACGCCTCGACCGAATCCGACCAGTTGAAGGTGCCCACGCCGGGCGGAGCAGAATGCATCAGGTCGATATAAAGCTCGGTCGCCTTCACCGCCGCGTCAGAGGCAAAGGCCGGTGCGCCGTCTTTCAGCCATTCGCCCCCCATGGCACGGAAGAACGGCGTCCAGCGCCAGACGTTCATGCCAGAGCCGCGCTGCCCCCGTGCCGACCAGCCATAGACCTTGTTCGCAGGATCGTTAAGCGCCTTGATCGCGGCGACCATCTCGTCCAGCGTTTTCGGCGGGGCGATGCCTTTGGCCTCCAGCAGATCCTTGCGGTACATCATGATGTCGCCGCCCCCGACAAAGGGCGCAAAATACTGCACCCCGCCGGAAGAGGCGACATTGGCCAGATCAACCCGGAAGTCCTTGAGGTCATATTCCGCCGGCACCACATCGGCCAACGGATAGACCCAGCCTGCATTGACGTATTCGGCCAGATTGGCCTCGTCCATGTAGATCACCTGATAGGAGCCTGCCCCGGTCGATACGTCCAGCCGAGCCTTTGCGCGCCGCTCGTTCTCACCCAGAAGGGTGATCTTGACCTCGGTTCCCCATTTCTTGTTGAACTCTGCCAGATGGGCGTCAAGTGCGGTCACGGCGGGCATACCTTGCCCGATCACGTTCAGCTCTGGCAGTTTGCCCATGCAGGCGGCGGTATCCTGCGCCAGTGCCGCCAGCGGCAACAAGGTGGTACAGACCGTGCCAGCCATAAATCCCTTCAGTGTCATTGTCATTTTCCTCTCTCCCTGTGTGGTCGTGCAGTTCTGATCTGTCGCCCGAAGCTTGGTCAGGGCGGTGCTGGCATTGCGGCAGCCAGATCCAACATTCCCCGGTCAAGCCGTTGGAATTCCTTGTAACCTTGCTCGTACAGCGCGGCATGTTCCGCAGATGGCGCATGGCTGCGGCCGATCCGGCACATGGCGGCGCTGGCCGCGCCAAGATCGCGGTAAACCCCGCCAGCCACGGCCGCGCAGATCGCGGCACCCAAGGCGCCAACCTCTTCCGCCTCCACCACCTCGACCGGGCGTCCGCAGACATCGGCAAAGATCTGCGCCCAGTGCGGCGACCGCGCGGCCCCCCCGGTCAGCCGAATTGCCCCGGGCCAGTTGCCCCCGGCATGGCGCAGGATCTCTTCGGCATGGCGGCGGTGTTGAAAGGCGACCGCCTCACAGATCGCGCGGATCATGCTGCCCGCGTCATCCGATGCGGCAAGCCCGACAAAAGTGCCCTGCCGGGGCAGCGGGCCATGAACATAGGGCAGGAAGCGGCAGCGCCGCGCGGCAACCGGCACACGGGCCATCGCCTCCATGGCCTCGGTCATCGTCATCCGGCCCGCCATGGCGCGGTCGATATACCACCCCAGGTTGGCGGCGGAAGAGGGGCTGCCTTCGGCCACCAGCCGCGCCGCGCCGTCACGGTGCAGCATGTTCAGGATCGGCGGCTTGTCTGCGGCGGTGGCAGACACCTCCAGCGCGTTGATCGCCCAGGTTCCGGCGATCATCACCATCCGGTCGGACGAGGTGACACCGGCACCCAAGGCGCAGGCGGCGACATCCATCATGCCGCTTGCCACGGGCAAACCTGGGGGCAGGCCCGTCTGGGCAGCGGCGGCGGCATGGACCCGCCCGGCCGCCGCCGAACTGGAGACAACGGGCGGCAACCTTGGTGGCAGGTCAGGCAGGGCCAGCGCCTGCCAGACCCCGGTTGAATAGGTTGCCCTGTCCAGGTTCATCAGCCCGCCGCCACTGGCATCCGTGGGGTCGGTTGCCGCCGTGCCGGTCAGGCACATCCGCAGATAGTCCTTGCAGGCCAGAGCCCAGCGGCTGGCAGCCATCACCTCTGGCTCGGTTTCGGCCAGATGGGCCAGTTGCATCAGGCTTTGCCCGCCCCAGATGCGTTGACCGTTGCTGTGCGAAATCAGGATGGCCCGCCCGTCACGGTGCAGCCGGTCAACCAGGGGCTGCGCCCGGTGATCGACCGAAACGATGCCGGGCCGCGTTGGCTGGCCTGCACCGTCCACCAGAAAGACGCCGTTGCCAAAGCCGGTGCAGCCCACCGCAACCAGCCGATGCGCGGCATCCTTTTGCTGCATCAGGCTGCGGATGGCCGTTGCGGTCGCCTGCCAGAAAGCCACTGGATCACGCTCTACCCGCCCGTCCGGGTGATGCACCGTGGCCACCGCCGCGCCCTGCAATGCCTCTACCCTGCCAAGGGCGTCGATCAGCGCGACCTTGACAGCGGTGCCCCCCGCGTCAATCGCCAGGACCAGCGGCAGGTCGCGGCGGATCATGACCTTGCTCCGGCTTGCAGGCCCAGTATGCGCGGATCGCGCAGCGCCGTTGCCAGTTCAGCCTCAATCCAGCTTTGGTCGCGGCCCAGCGTGCGGGCCATCACAACGGCACAGGCGCGCAGGGTTTCGGCTGTCAGGCGCCCTGTTGCCACCAGACCCGTGCGCCGCAGCACAAGGTCTTCCAGACGGCAGGCCATGCGGTGGCGCACCAGCCAGGCAATTTCCGCCTCGCTATAATCGGGTTGCCCCGGCAGCGCCACAAGGGGGCCGGTGGTCTCTTCGGCGGCGACGCTGGCCGCAAGCGCGCCATACCTTGCAATCAGCGTGCCGACCCGAGCCTCGCTTGCCCCCAGCCGGGCGGCAAGGGCCGCTGCATCCAGAATCGCTGCACCCGGATAGGGCCTGCCGGCGGTGGAAAGCTGGCGCCCCAGGCCCAGCCGCGCCAACGCGACATCCGCAGCCTGTTCGGCGAAAGAGCGGAAGGTTGTCCATTTGCCACCCACCAGGGACAGAACCGGCACCTTGCCATGCCGCGCCTCTACCAGCGCATGGTCGCGCGCGGCCTGTGTGGCGCTGCCGTCGCCCGCCTGAAGGGGGCGGATGCCGGTTGTCACCGCCACGATCTGATCTGCAGTGGGGCGAATATCGGTGAACAGCCGGGTGAGTGCCGCCAGCAGATAACCAACCTCGGCCCCGGCAACGTCGCGGTCGTCGGGATCGGCGGTCTCGACCTCGGTCGTTCCCATCAGGATGCAATCGCCGACCGGCAGGCAGATCACCATCCGCCCGGTGCCATCGTCGAAGTAATAGGCCCGCCCGTTCATGCGGCGCTGCAACAATGCATTGCGCAGCAACAGATGGGCGCCCTTTACCCCCCGGATCAAGGTGCCAGTGATACCGAGCCGTGCGTTCACCCGGTCAATTGCCGCACCGGCCGCGTTCACGATCAGGCGTGGGTGCACAATTGCCTGTCGCCCGGCCTGAAGGGCATCGGTCAGCAGAATGCCGCCCGCCCCGTCTGGTGCCCATGCCACATGGTTCAGCGCCGTGACGCCGGGTTGCGCCATCGCCTCGCCCAGCATTTCCATAACCAGCCCCTCGGGGCAAAGGATCTGGCCGTCAAAATAGGTGACGACCGCCTTCACGCCATCGGGCATCCCCTTGGTCACGGCGGCGTTGCGCCCCCAGGCGGAATGCCCCGGCAAGGCCCGGCGCACCGCGCCAAAGCGCTCGTAAACGGTCAGGGCGCCCTTCAAGGCCACAAGGCTCAGGGGGCCGGGCCGTTTTGACAGACCGGCAAAGCGCAGCATCGCGCCGCCCAGCCCACGCACCCGATGCGCCAGCGGCACCACAATCTGCAACGGGCGCACTGCATGGGGCGCGTCATGCAGCAGGGCGTTGCGTTCCCGCGCGGCCTCGGCCACCAGCCGGAACTCTCGCCCCTCGAGATAGCGCAAGCCACCATGGGCCATCCGGCTGGAGGCGCCGCTGGCACCAGAGCAGAAATCGCCCTGATCGACCAGCACCGCCGTCACGCCATTCAGCGCCAGATCCCGCAGCGTCGCGGCACCGTTCACCCCACCGCCGACGATCAGAACATCGACCTGCGACAGCCCGCCCACCACAGACCATGCCGCGTCACGGGCAAGGGTGTTGTCGGGGCATGTTGCGGGGATCATGGCGCACTCGGTTGGGTCTTTTGTCCGGGGACGCTAGAAAATAGATTTATAAATGTCAATTTGCCTTATCATTTATAAATACTAAAGTACAATATGGCGGCCCTGCCCACGGTGCATCGGTGCCTTTGCGCCATGCGGGTCGGGCCACGGGCGCGCATGGCGGCGCGGGTCCGTGGTGAAATGATCGGGGGGAAGGGAATTGCGGTACGGCGGCGCGCATTCTTGCATCTGAAG
>CALRKX020000088.1:0-7719 GCA_943368305.1 Erythrobacter sanguineus | reverse complement strand
CACCTGGATCGACGTCGCGCCCGACCGTTTTCCCGCCCCTCTGCCCCCCCAACACCCGCGCCCTGCCCAGCCCCCACCCGGAACACGCCCTCGCCCTCGCACCCCTTACCGCCGACCACCTGATCCTGACCTTCAGCCACGCGCTTGATCTCGAACTTTGCCACCGCCTCCTCACCCACGGCTTCGCCACCGCCGGCCTGATCGGCAGCGCCACGAAATGGGCGCGCTTTCGCAGCCGCCTCGCCGCCCTGGGTCACCGGCCCGAAGACATCGCCCGCATCACTTGCCCCATCGGCGATCCGGCCTTGGGCAAGCACCCGCAAGCCATCGCCATCGGCGTTGCCACCGCCTTCCTTCACCAGACCCGCGCAACGCAGGCCCACCCCGCCGCCACCGGCTCTGATTGACATTTTCTGTCCAAAAATATCCCACGGGGGTCGCGGGGGGTGTGAACCCCCCGGCGCCTGCCACCAGACCAAAGGCCCGCCATGTTCGACCTGATCGTTAAAAACGCGAACCTCCCCGATGGCCGTACCGGCATTGACATCGCGGTGGCCAAGGGCACCATCGCCGCCGTCGAACCCGGCATCACCGCCGCAGCGGGCGAGATCATTGACGCCACCGGCCGCCTCGTCACTCCGCCGTTCTGCGACCCGCATTTCCATATGGACGCCACGCTCTCCCTTGGCCTGCCGCGCATGAACCGCTCTGGCACGCTGCTGGAAGGCATCGCCCTTTGGGGCGAACTGCGCCCGATGCTGACGCGCGAGGCGCTTGTGGAACGCGCCCTGCGCTACTGTGACCTTGCGGTGACCCAGGGGCTCCTCAACATCCGCACCCATGTCGATACCTCCGACCCCCGCCTTGTCACGGCAGAGGCGATGCTCGAGGTGAAAGAGCGCGTTGCCCCCTATATCACCCTGCAAACCGTGGCCTTCCCGCAGGACGGTTATTTTCGAGCGTCCGAAGGGGTGAAATCGCTGGAGCGCGCCCTCGACATGGGCGTCGATATCGTCGGCGGCATCCCCCATTTCGAACGCACGAGGGAAGATGGCCGCGCCTCGGTTCAGGCGCTCTGCCGCATTGCTGCCGACCGGGGCTTGCCGGTCGATATGCACTGCGATGAAACCGACGACCCGCTGTCACGCCATGTCGAAACCCTGGCCGCCGAAACCATCCGCCACGGGCTGCAAGGCCGGGTGGCAGGCTCTCACCTGACCTCGATGCATTCGATGGACAATTACTATGTCTCGAAACTCATCCCGTTGATGGCCGAGGCACGGATGAACGTGATCCCCAATCCCCTGATCAACATCATGTTGCAGGGCCGCCACGACACCTATCCCAAACGGCGCGGCATGACGCGGGTGCGCGAGTTGATGGCGGCAGGGCTGAACGTCTCGTTCGGGCATGATTGCGTGATGGACCCGTGGTATTCCATGGGCTCGGGCGACATGCTTGAGGTTGGGCACATGGCCATTCACGTCGCGCAAATGGCGGGACTGGAGGAAAAGACCGCGATCTTCCGCGCCCTGACCGAAAATTCCGCCGTCACCATGGGGCTGGAGGGCTATGGCCTGACCAAAGGCTGCAAGGCCGATCTGGTGGTGCTGCAAGCCCGCGACCCGGCCGAGGCGCTGCGGCTGAAATCGGTCAAGCTGATGGTGGTCAAGGGCGGCAAGATCATCGCCCGCACCCCGGCACGCGAAGGCGCGCTGTTTCTGGACGGGCGGCCAGAGCGGGTTGACCCCTCACAAGGCTTTGCGCCCGATTACTGACCCAGGATGGGCAATCTGCCCATCCTACCAGAACCCCGCATGCACCGCCGCCGCCTCCTCCTCCAGCATCGGGCCGATCACCTCGACTTTGCGTTGACCGGCGGCGAACACCACCTCGCAGGGCAGATCAAGCGTCGGGTTTTCCGGGTGGTTGCCGGTGATCTCTTTCAGAGCCTTTTCGGTCAGGCCATAGACCACCCGTTTCAGCCCGGTCCAGTAAATCGCCCCCGCGCACATCGCGCAGGGTTCGGCGCTGGTATAAATGGTGCATTCTTTCAGCAACTCATGCGGCAGCGTGGTCGAGGCGCGGGTCATCAGCACCCGTTCGGCATGGCCCGTCATGTCATGGTCGGGCATGAAGGCATTGTGCTGCGTCATCAGCACCGTGCCATCCGGGCCGACAAGAATGCAGGCAAAGGGGTGGTTGCCGCCATCGCGCGCCTTGCGGCTTTCCTCGATCGACAGACGCAGCAGCGCAACATGGTCCAGCGTGGATTCGGTCATGGGCCTCTCCTTGGTATCTGCCGCACCCTTGCCCTTGTTCGGCCTTGGAACAAGCCCCGGATCCGGCGCTCTGGTGCAGGTTTCCCGCCCTGGCAGATGGCGGCGGCCCGGGGCTGCCCGATTTTCAGGCGTTGCCGCGCGAAAAAAAGGCACTGTCCGCCAGATATTCCGCAACCCCTGCAGCTTTCAGACCGGATGGTCAAGAATTCACATCCCGCCACCACATTATAGTTATTAACTATATCAGAAGCATACCGGGAATCTTCGCCCGATCGCCCCCCATCAAACCCAACCGGACTTACCAGCCGTCAACCCAGGGATGCGATGCTTGAATCGCTTGTGGGGGGCCGCGTTTCCGGTCTAGCCTGCTTGGGAAATATGCAGATCGGCTAGGGGACCTGGTGGAAAGATGGGCGGGCGCGGGCGGGAATGGGCTGAAACAGCGCTTTTCCAGCCCGGTTCGGCGGCAAAATCGGGATGTTCGGGAAATCTTGAAACTGTTTCAAGCGCCCGCCGCGTAGGCAGGCAATCCTCCCCTCGCCCAAACTCTGCCCCTGTCCGACCGGCCACCTTGCCCGGCTGAACCACGGAGCGTCGATGGAGCCTTCCTCCCTTCCCCCTCGTCTTGAGCTGACCGGCATCACCAAACGCTTTCCGGGGGTGCTGGCCAATGACAATGTGGGCTTTGCCGTCAGGCCGGGGGAAATTCACGCCCTTCTGGGCGAGAATGGCGCGGGCAAATCGACGCTGGTCAAGATGATCTATGGCATCATGCAGCCCGATGGCGGAGAAATCCGCTGGAATGGCCAGCGTGTCACCATCCAGAACCCCAAAGCCGCACGACGGCTGGGCATCGGCATGGTGTTTCAACACTTCTCGCTGTTCGAGGCGATGACAGTGCTGGAAAACATCGCGCTGGGCATGGATGCCAACATCCCGGCCCGCGCGCTCGAAGCGAAGATCCTGTCGGTCATGGCGCAATACGGGCTGAAACTGGACCCGCATCGCATCGTCTCCACCCTGTCAGTCGGCGAACGGCAGCGGATCGAGATTGTGCGCGCGCTGCTGCTCAATCCCAAACTGCTGATCATGGACGAACCGACCAGCGTTCTGACCCCGCAAGAGGTGGAACAGTTGTTCGTCGTGCTGCGGCAACTGGCGGCCGAAGGCTGCTCGATCCTGTATATCAGCCACAAGCTGCATGAAATCAAAGCCTTGTGCGACACCGCCACCATCCTGCGCGGTGGCAAGCTGGTGGATACCTGCGATCCAAAGGTCGAAACCAGCCGCTCGATGGCGGAAAAGATGATCGGTGGCAGCCTCAAGGACATTCAGCGCAGCGCCGACCGCAGTTTTGGCCCGGCCAAGCTGGTGGTCACCGCCCTGTCGCTGACGCCCCCCGGCGCCTTTGCCGTGGCGCTGCGCAACATCAGCTTTTCGGTCCGCGCGGGCGAGATTTTCGGTATCGCGGGCGTGGCGGGCAACGGGCAGAACACGCTGCTGCTGGCGCTGTCGGGCGAAGAGGTGGCGCCAGATCATGGCGCGGTGTTGGTAAATGGCGATGCCGTGGGCGGGCTTGCCGCCAAAGAGCGGCGGCTGAAAGGCATGGCAAGCGTGCCCGAAGAACGCAACGGCCATGCCGCCGTGCCCACCTTCAGCCTGACCGACAATGCCGTGCTGACGGCACGCGACCGGCTGGGCATGGTGCGCGCCGGCCTGATCGACGCCCGCGCCGCCCGCACCTATGCCGGAGAGGTGATCGAGGCGTTTTCGGTCAAGGCCACCGGGCCGGGGGCTGCAGCGGAATCGCTGTCGGGCGGCAATTTGCAGAAATACATCATGGGCCGCGAAATCCTGCAAAAACCGCAGGTTCTGGTGGTCAGCCAGCCGACATGGGGGGTGGATGCCGGGGCTGCTGCGGCGATCCATCAGGCGCTGGTCGATCTTGCGGCCACCGGGTCGGCCATCGTGGTGATCAGCCAGGACCTCGATGAGCTTTTGGGCCTGTGCGACACGCTGGCCGTGATCAACGAAGGCCGCCTGTCAGCCCCGATGAAGGTGGCGGATGCAAAGATTGAAGAGATTGGCCTGCTAAGGGGCGGCATCCATGGCGAAGGGGGCAGCGCCCATGCGGCTTAAGCTGGAAAAGCGGCAAGAGCCAAGCACCGCGATGCTGATCGCCACTCCGATTCTGGCGGTGGTGGCAACCATGTTCATCGGCATGATCGTATTCGATTTTCTGGGAATCGATGGATTTCGCGCCGTGATCGACATTTTCCTGACGCCAATTCTGGCCAGCTACAAATGGCAGGACGTGGCTGTGAAGGCCGCCCCCCTGATCATCATCGCGCTGGGGCTGTCTGTGGGCAACCGGGCGCAGGTGTGGAACATCGGGGCCGAGGGGCAATATATCATCGGCGCGCTGGCGGCGGCGGGCGTGGGCATCGCCTTTGGCTCTGTGGGCGGGTTCTTCGTGATCCTGCTGATGATCCTTGCCGGCATGATCGGCGGCGGGGCCTGGGCGGCGGTTCCGGCGGTGCTGCGCACAAGGTTCAACGTGAACGAAATCCTGTCCAGCCTGATGCTGACCTATGTGGCAGCGCAGGTTCTCAGCTATCTGGTCGGCGGCCCTTGGAAAGACCCGAACGGCCGCAACTTTCCGGCCACCGCCCCGCTGACCGAGGCACAATCGCTGCCCATCGTCGTGCCGGGCACCACGATTCACCTTGGCGTCGTCATCGCCCTTGTCCTGCCCTTCGTCTTCTGGCTGGTGATGAGCCGGGCGGTCTTTGGCTATCAGGTGCGGGTTGTCGGCTCCTCTCCGCAAGCCGCCCGACATGGCGGGTTTGACAGCCGCCGCACCATCCTGGCCACGCTGGTGATCGGCGGGGCGATGGCGGGCCTTGCCGGTGCGCTGGAGTTTACCGGGGCGCTGAAGGCGATCAACCTTGGCTTTCCATCGGGCTATGGCTTTACCGCGATCATCGTCAGTTTCCTTGGCCGGTTGCACCCCATCGGCTGCCTGATTGCCGGAATCGTGCTGGCCGTCACCTATGTCGGCGGGCAAGTGGCACAGACCACAGTGCATATTCCCAACGCCACGGCAGGGATTTTTCAGGCGATGATGCTGTTCCTGATCCTCGCCTCTGACATCCTGATCCGCTACCGCGTCCGGCTGGTGCCGTCGCCCCGCCGCCACCCCGTCGCAGGAGAGTGAGATGACCGTTGATCTGATCATTGCCGCGCTGATGACCGTCGTGGGCCTGACCACGCCCATCCTGCTGGCGGGGTTGGGGGAACTGGTGACCGAGAAATCCGGCGTTCTGAACCTTGGGGTCGAGGGCATGATGCTGATGGGTGCCATCAGCGGCTTTGCCGTAACGGTGTTCACCTTCAACCCCTGGCTGGGTGTTCTGGGTGCGGCCTTTGGCGGCGCGGCCAGTTCGATGCTGTTTGCGGTTCTTGTTTTGCAACTGAACTCGAACCAGGTGGCGACCGGACTGGCGCTTACCATCTTTGGCACCGGGCTGTCGTCGCTGATCGGGCTGTCGTTCGTGGGGCGGATCGTGCCGCCCTTCACCTCGCCCTTTCCTGCGGCGCTGGCGCGTCACCCGCAATGGCAGGTGGTGTTTGGCTATTCCCCCATCGTCTATTTCGCCGTCCTCATGGTGCCGCTGACCGCATGGTTCCTTGGCCGCACCCGTGCTGGCCTGATCTTGCGGGCGGTGGGAGAAAATGACCATTCCGCCCATTCCATCGGTTATTCCGTGGTGGGTGTGCGTTATGCCGCGATTGCGTTTGGCGGGGCCATGGCGGGCATCGGTGGCTGTTATTTCAGCATGGTCATCACCCCCATGTGGGCCGAGAAAATGACCGCCGGGCGCGGCTGGATCGCGCTGGCGCTGGTGGTATTCGCCGGCTGGCGCACCGGGCGGCTGCTGGCGGGGGCCTATTTCTTCGGCATTCTGATGGCGCTGGAACTTTACGCCAAGGCCGCCGGCTTTTCCTTTCTGCCGTCACAGTTCTGGGCTGCGATGCCTTACCTGATGACTGTGGTGGCGCTGACCATCATCTCGGCCCGGGGCACTCAGGGCGCCAACGCCCCCGCCTGCCTGGGCAAGCCCTTCCAACCCTCAACCTAAAAAACCAACAGGAGAGTTCACATGGCACATGTTTCCCGCCGCACATTGATGAAGGGGGTCGGCGCCGCCGCAACCCTGTCGATGATCGGTTCGATGGCTCGCGCCGAAGGCAAGGTCAAAGTCGGCTTCATCTTCCTTGGCCCGATCGGCGACTATGGCTGGACCTGGGCGCATAACAAGGGCCGCGAGGCGATTGACGCCGCCCTGGGCGACAAGGTGGAAACTGTCTATGTCGAGAATGTCGCCGAAGATGCATCGGCCGTGCCGCTGATCCGCGATCTGGCCAATCAGGGTTGCAAGCTGATCTTCACCACCTCTTACGGTTACATGGACCAGACTTTGCAGGTCGCCGCCGAATTCCCCGATGTGAAGTTTGAACATTGCACCGGGTTCAAGCGGGCTGACAACGTTTCGACCTACAATTCGAAATTCCACGAAGGCCGCGCCGTTCTGGGCACCATCGCGGGCAAGATGTCGAAATCGGGCGTGCTGGGCTATCTCGGCTCTTACAAGGTGCCAGAGGTGGTTCTGGGCGTGAACGCCTTTGCCCTGTCGGCGCAAAAGCAGAACCCCGATGCCAAGGTGAAACTGGTGATGATCGACTCGTGGTTCGATCCGCCGAAAGAGGCTGCGGCGACCGATACGCTGGTCAACCTGGGCTGTGATGTCGTCACCACCCACACCGACAGCCCGGCTGCGCTGCAAATCCTGGAACAAAAGGGTCTTTACGGCTTTGGTCAGGGCGCCGACATGTCGTCCTTCGCCCCCAATGCCCACCTCACCGCGATCGAGGATATCTGGGGCCCCTATTATGTGCAGCGCGCGCAGGCGATTGTTGATGGCACCTGGAAGTCGGAAGACACCTGGGATGGCATGAAGGAAGGCACCGTCGTCATCTCTCCCTACAACAAGGCGATTCCCGCCGATGTGGTGGCGCTGGCCGATGGCGTGCAGGCAGGCTGGAAAGACGGCAGCTATGACATCTTCAAAGGCCCGATCTACGATCAGGATGGCAACCTGAAGGTCAAGGAAGGTGAAACCATGTCTCTGGCCGATCTGGCCGTGATCGACTGGTTCGTCAAAGGCGTCGAAAGCGCCGCCTGAGACCTTTGAGCTTTGCGGAAAGGGCGGGCCTTGGCCCGCCCTTTCCCATTTCGCCCGGCCCGCGACATTTTCACCATATACATTAACATATTTGAATATATAATATCCACGTGATACCGGAGGGAGGAACGGCTTTGGCACATGTGGTTGTACTGGGCGCAGGTCTGGGCGGGTCGATCATGGCTTATGAG
>CALRKX020000087.1:0-7754 GCA_943368305.1 Erythrobacter sanguineus | reverse complement strand
TGCGCAACCAGCTGCGGCCCTGCCAAAGAAACACATTCTTGGCCACCTGCTGCGTCAGGGTCGAGGCCCCGCGGTTGGCCCCCTTGTCTATGGCATCGCGGATCGCAGCCATGTCGAACCCCCAATGCAGGCAGAAATTCGCATCCTCTGCCGCCACGACCGAGCGGCCCATGACGGGCGCGATCTCGTCCCAGCCGACCCAATCCTTTTCAATTCCGCCCAGACGCCAGGCTTCGGATATCTGATACAGGTTGATCGGGGGCGGAACGAAGCTGAACAGCATGACCAGCAGCAGATAAAACCCCGCGATCCCGGCCAAACCACGCAAGACCCGACGCCGGAAACGCCGCCAACGGGATTCGGGCGGCAGGTCCGGCGGGGGTGGGGCCGCGTCGGCCTTGGCCTTCTTTTTTATGGGTTGGCTGGTCATGGGTCACTTAGGCCCGAACGGCCCCAAACGGTCAAGCGGGCGAAAGGAAAAGGCCCCCGGCAAGGGGGCCTGATCATCATGCTTTGGCAGGGATTATTCTGCCGGTACTTTCGCCGCCTCGTCCGACAGGGGATGAGGCAGGTGGATCAGCATTTCCTTCGGGCAGACCTGCAGGAAGTTCGCCCGTTCGGCCTCCCAGTTGGCAAGGATGCGTTCGGCCTTGCGGCTGCCGGTCTCCTGCAGATGGCGCTGGATAAGGCCCTTCAACTGCGCCTCCCAATGGGGGTGGCCGATGCCGCAAGTGACAAGGCTTTCAAGGTTTATGAAATCCTCGGCCACGCCGTTCGGATCATAGACATAGGCCATGCCGCCGGTCATACCCGCGCCAAAGTTTGCGCCGATCCGGCCAAGGACCACCGCGATCCCGCCTGTCATGTATTCGCACCCGTTCGAGCCGCAGCCTTCAACCACCACCTTGGCACCAGAGTTGCGCACGCCAAAGCGTTCGCCCGCGCGGCCGGCGGCAAACAGATAGCCATCTGTGGCACCATAAAGCACCGTGTTGCCGATGATGGTATTGTCCTCGGCCTTCAGTGGGCTTTCCATCGCCGGGCGCACCGAAATCGTACCGCCCGACAGGCCCTTGCCCACATAGTCGTTGGCGTCGCCCATCACCTCGATCTTCAGGCCATTGACCGCGAAGGCCCCCAATGACTGCCCGCAAGAGCCGGTCAGCTTGACTGTCAGATGGTCGGGTTGCAGGTTGTTGCGCATCCCGAACTTTTTGACAATGTGGCTGGAAGACCGCGTGCCGATGGTGCGGCTGGTGTTCCGCACGGCATAGGAAAGCTGCATCTTTTCCCCATCTTCAAAGAAGCGGTGGCCATCCTTGATGATGTCGGCATCCAGCGTGTCGGGCACATGGTTGCGCGGCTTCGAGCGGTCATAGGTAATCTTCTGCATCGCATCGACCGAGATCAGCAGCGGGTTCAGGTCAAGGTCATCCAGATGCGCCGATCCGCGCGAAACCTGTGACAGCAGGTCGGCCCGGCCGATGATCTCATCCATCGACCGCGCGCCGATGCTGGCCAGAATCTCGCGCACTTCCTGGGCGTAGAAGGTGATCAGGTTCACCACCTTGTCCGCCGTGCCGGTGAATTTGGCGCGCAGGCGTTCGTCTTGAACGCACACGCCCACCGGGCAGGTGTTCGACTGGCACTGGCGCACCATGATGCAACCCATCGCGATCAGCGCGGCGGTGCCGATGCCGTATTCCTCGGCCCCCATCATCGCTGCCATCACAATGTCGCGGCCCGTGCGCAGCCCGCCATCGGTGCGCAGGGTGATCCGGTCGCGCAGGTTGTTCATCGCCAGAACCTGATGCGCCTCGGTCAGGCCCATTTCCCATGGCAAGCCAGCGTATTTGATGCTGGTGGCCGGGCTGGCCCCGGTGCCGCCGTTGTGGCCGGACACCAGAATCACATCGGCCTTGGCCTTGGCCACGCCCGCCGCGATGGTGCCCACACCCGAAGAAGACACCAGTTTCACCGTCACCTTGGCGCGCGGGTTGATCTGTTTGAGGTCATAGATCAACTGCGCAAGGTCTTCGATGGAATAGATGTCATGGTGCGGCGGGGGCGAGATCAGCGTCACACCCTTGGTCGAATGGCGCAGCCGTGCGATCAACTCGGTCACCTTCATGCCAGGCAACTGGCCGCCTTCGCCGGGCTTGGCACCCTGTGCGACCTTGATTTCCAGCTCTTCACAGGCGTTCAGATATTCCGCCGTCACACCAAACCGGCCAGAGGCGACCTGCTTGATCTTGGCGCTCGGGTTGTCGCCGTTCGGTTCCGGCAGGAAATGTGCCGGGTCTTCGCCACCCTCGCCCGAGTCGCTCTTCGCCCCGATGCGGTTCATCGCGACGTTCAGCGTCTTGTGCGCCTCGGGTGACAGGGCTCCCAGCGACATGCCGGGCGTCACAAAGCGCTTGCGGATCGAGGTGATGCTTTCCACCTCTTCAATCGGAACCGCCTTGCCCATCGGCTTGATGTCCAACAGGTCGCGGATATGAATCGGCGGGTTCGCCCGCATCGCGGCCGAATACTGCTTCCACAGATCATAGCTGGCCCGGTCGCAGGCCGATTGCAGCAGGTGCATGGTCTGCGCTTCCCAAGCGTGCTTTTCGCCCGAACGCCGCGCCTTGTAGAACCCGCCAATCGGCAGCACATCGGCGCCACCCAACCAGCCACGGGCGTGAACCTCTTCCAGCTTTTGCTCGATCCCGTGCAGGCCGATGCCCGAGATACGGCTGTGCATGCCGGGGAAATACTCGGCCACCAAGGCGCGGCTAAGGCCCACGGCTTCAAAGTTCAGCCCACCGCGATAGGACGAGATGACAGAAATGCCCATCTTGGACATGATCTTCAAAAGGCCCGCGTCGATGGCATCGCGATAGCGGCGCATCGCATCCAGCAGACTGCCTTCCAAAAGCCCCCGGTTGATGCGGTCGGAAATGGAATCCTGCGCCAGATAGGGGTTCACCGTGGTCGCCCCACAGCCGATCAGCACCGCAAAGTAATGCGGATCGATACATTCCGCCGACCGCACGTTGATGGAACAGAAGGTCCGCAATCCCTTGCGCGTCAGCCAGCTATGCACAGCACTGGTGGCAAGGATCATCGGCATCGGCACCTTGCCCGGCCCCTGATGCTCATCCGTCAGCACCAGTTGCCCGGCGCCCGATCGCACGGCATCTTCGGCCTCGGCGCGAATACGCTCCAGCCCAAGCCGCAGGTCATCCAGCCCCGGCGTCGCCGGGAAGGTGCAGTCGATATAGGCAACCTGCGCGCCAAAGCGATCAACCAGAACCTCAAATTCGGCATTGGCGACGAACGGGCTTTCCAGAACCAGAATCTCGGTCTGGCTCGAGTCTTCGTCCAGCACGTTCTTGAGGTTGCCGAACCGGGTCTTCAGGCTCATCACCCGGCCTTCGCGCAAGGAGTCGATCGGCGGGTTCGTCACCTGGCTGAAGTTCTGGCGAAAGAAATGGCTTAAGGGCCGATAGACCGAGGACAGCACCGCAGCGGGCGTGTCATCGCCCATCGAGGCCACCATTTCCTTGCCGTCTTCGGCCATGGGTGCCAGAACCTGCTCCAACTCCTCAACCGTATAGCCCGCCGCAATCTGGCGCTTGCGCAGATCGGCGCCTGTGAAGAATGCCTTTTCCGGCACATCTTTCAGCAGGGCGTTCAGATCAACGATCTTGCCCACCCAGTCGCCATAGGGCTGGCTGCCGGCCAGCCGGTCCTTGATCTGGGTGTCGTGGTAAAGCTTGCCCTCCAGCATATCGACGGCAATCATCTGGCCCGGCCCCAGCGCACCCTTTTCGCGCACCGTGTTTTCATCGACCGGCACCATCCCGGCCTCGGATCCGGCGATCAGCATGCCGTCGCCGGTGATGACATAGCGCATCGGGCGCAGGCCGTTGCGGTCAAGCCCGCCGCAAACCCAGCGGCCATCGGTCATGGCCAGCGCCGCCGGGCCGTCCCATGGCTCCATCACCGAGTTGCAATAGGAATACATATCCGCCCAGGCTTTGGGCATGTTGGTGGTGGCCTTGCTCCAAGCCTCGGGCACCAGCATGGTTTTCGCCATGGGGGCAGAGCGGCCCGACCGCACCAACACCTCGAACACCGCGTCCAACGCGCCGCTGTCGGACGTTCCGCCGGGGATGATGGGCTTGATATCCTCGGCCATGTCGCCAAAGGCGCTGCTGGCCATGCGGATCTCATGGCTCTTCATCCAGTTGACGTTGCCCTTCAGCGTGTTGATCTCGCCGTTATGGGCCAGCATGCGGAAGGGCTGGGCAAGCCACCATTGCGGAAAGGTGTTGGTGGAATAGCGCTGGTGGTAGATGGCAAAGGACGATTCAAAGCGATCGTCCATAAGATCGGGGTAGAACACCGCCACCTGTTCAGCCAGCATCATGCCCTTGTAGATGATGCTGCGGCACGACAGCGAGCAGAGGTAAAGCCCCTGAATCCCCGCCGCCGTCGCCGCCTTTTCAATGCGGCGGCGGATGATGTACAGTTCACGCTCAAACTGTTCCGGGTCCGCGCCATCCTCGCAGCGGATCAGGATCTGTTCGATTTCGGGCCGCGTGGCATTGGCCTTTTCGCCCAGAACCGACGTGTCCACCGGCACATGCCGCCAGCCATAGATGTAATGACCCATCCGAAGGACTTCGGTTTCCACGATGGTCCGGCAGCGCTCCTGTGCGCCAAAATCGGTGCGGGGCAGGAACACCTGGCCCACCGCGATCAGCTTTTTGGTATCCGGCTCATGCCCGGTGCGACGCACCTGATCGTAAAAGAACTTGACCGGGATCTGCACATGAATGCCCGCGCCGTCGCCGGTTTTGCCATCTGCATCCACCGCGCCACGGTGCCAGATCGCCTTCAGCGCGTTGATGCCATTTTCAACCACCTTGCGCGTCGGCTTGCCAGAGATCGACACAACCAGACCCACACCGCAGGACGAATGTTCATCATCGGCCTTGTAAAGACCGTTCGCGTCCAGCCAGGCGCGCTTTTCTTCCTCGGCCCGAACCCAGGCTTCATCATAGATCGTCATGGCTTACTCCTTCGGGCTGGCTGTCAGAGGGACGCGGATCGAGGCGCGGTGCACCAGCGGCACCTCCGCCTGCGACATCTGGGCGTCACAGTCGAAAATCGGTTGGGTTGCGGCGAACCCTTTTTCGCCGGGCAGGACAAAAGCCGCCGGGCTGCCCTCCAATGGCTGCCAATCGGCACCGTCCCACCATTCGGAATGGCCCGAAAAGAACAGACGCCAGTCACGGCTGATGTATTCATGGCCCCGCGATTTGCGCAGCACCGTGCCGGCATCGTCGGTTTCGGCGTATTCGTATTGCGTTTCTTCCAGAGTCACGCCGTCGATCACGGTGGTCTTGCCGGTCAACTGATCATAGCCGGTGACATTGGAATGCTCGCCATTGTCCTTCGACAGAGAAAAGACGAAATCGTCGCGCCCTGTGGTCAGCAAGTTGGAAAAACTGGCCGGGTCTTTCGGATTCGGGTCCAGTGTCTGGGTCACGGTCGGGTTTGACTCGATGCTTTCGACCCATTGGGTTTCGCTGTCGATATGCGACAGGAAGAACATCCCCTCCTGATCGAAATCAGCACGCCACTGGTCCCCCTTGGGGTCGGCCTCGCAGGTGTAGTAGTTCGCGACATAGCAACCGCGCGACTGCACGGTCAGATGGGTGGTGCAGCCCTTCGGCGGGGTGAAGCTGCCCGCTTGGGCCGCTGCAGGTGCCCCCATTGCCAGGGCAAGGATCATCGCGTTGCGCATTGCCGTCGTCCTTTGACTGATCTTTGGCCCGCCCGCCGGGGCAGGCGCGTTTAACGGGTCACTCGGCCGCCACGGCCGGGGCTTGGGCAAGGTAATCCAGAATCGCCTCTGCCGCCTCGCGCCCATCACGGATGGCCCAGACCACCAGCGAAGCCCCGCGCACGATGTCGCCTGCGGCATAGACGCCGGGCAGGCTGGTGGCATGACTGCGGAAATCGGCCTTGATCGTGCCCCAGCGGGTGACGGCCAGTTCCGGCACGCCCCATAGCGTCGGAATGGCCTCGGGCTCAAAACCCAGTGCCTGCACCACCAGATCGGCGGGCTCGACGTAATCGGCGCCCTCGATCACCTCGGGCGATTGGCGTCCGGTGGCATCGGGCAGGCCAAGGCGCATCTTCTGCACCATCACGCCGTCCACCATGGTGCCGCCAGCAAAGCCCTTGGGCGCCGACAGCCAGACGAACTCCACGCCCTCTTCCTCGGCATTCTGCACTTCGCGCTGGCTGCCCGGCATGTTGGCCTTGTCGCGGCGGTACAGGCATTTCACCGATGTAGCGCCCTGACGAATCGCGGTGCGCACACAGTCCATCGCCGTGTCACCGCCGCCGATCACCACCACGCGCTTGCCAGCAGCGTTCAGCGTACCGTCGTCATATTCGGGCACATCATCGCCAAAACTTTTCTTGTTCGAGGCCGTCAGATACTCCAGCGCCTTGACGATGCCTGCGGCGCCCGAGCCGGGAGCTTCGATCTCGCGCACCTTGTAGACGCCGGTGGCGATCAGCACCGCATCATGCTGGCCGCGAATGGCGTCAAAGCTGATGTCCTCGCCGACCTTGCAGTTCATCACAAAGGTGACGCCCGCCTTTTCCAACTGCTCGATCCGCTGCATCACCACGGGTTTTTCCAGCTTGAAGCCGGGAATGCCATATGTCAGCAAGCCGCCCGCACGGTCATAGCGGTCATAAACGGTGACCTGCACGCCCTTGCGCCGCAGCATGTCCGCCGCCGCCAGCCCGCCCGGACCGGCCCCGATGATACCGACCGATTCACCCCGCTCGGCATGAGGCAGGATCGGCTTGACCCAGCCCTGCTCCCACGCGGTATCGGTGATGTATTTTTCGACCGAGCCGATTGTGACGGTGCCGTGGCCCGAGTTTTCAATGACGCAATTGCCTTCGCACAACCGGTCCTGCGGACAGATACGGCCACAGATTTCCGGGAAGGTATTGGTGGCCTGCGAAATCTCATAGGCCTCTTGCAACCGACCCTCGGCTGTCAGCCGCAGCCAGTCGGGAATGTTGTTGTGCAGCGGGCAATGCGCCTGACAATAGGGCACGCCGCATTGGCTGCACCGGCTGGCCTGTTCGGCGGCCTTTGTCTCGGCAAACTCGCGGTAGATTTCGTTGAAGTCGTGGCTGCGCGCAGTCGCCTCGCGCTTTTCGGGCATCTCTTTCCCGAGCGTAACGAACTTCAGCATCTTCTGCGTGGCCATGGCTGCGCCCCTCGAAAAAATCATCGCCGGGAAGGGATATGCCAAGGCACCGGCAAATAAAAGTCAGCATGACTTACCTATTTGTCGGTTTTATGATGGGGATAGAAGTTTTTCGCTGACCGCGGCGGTTAATTAGGTCAGTATAGTATACCTATCTGCCTAAAACCCCAGCAGCAGCGCGACCAAGGCGGCGCTGCCGATGATGATTCGCCACCAGCCGAACAGCGCGTAGCCATGCCTGGAAACATAGCCCAACAGCCATTTCACCACGATAACCCCGGTGACAAAGGCCAGCACAAAGCCCACAGCAATCTGACTCCATGCTGAAAAATCCAGCATGTCACGGCTTTTCATCAGGTCATAGCCCACCGCCGCCGCCATGGTGGGCAGCGACAGGAAGAACGAGAACTCTGCCGCCGCGCGCTTTTCCACCTTCAGGAACAGGGCACTGACGATGGT
>CALRKX020000086.1:0-7779 GCA_943368305.1 Erythrobacter sanguineus | reverse complement strand
CCGCGCAAGGCAAGCTGTTGAAGCGTCTGCCGTGGGAGCCGGGGCCTGGGCAAGCGCGCAATGATCAGCCAACGATGGTGCAAGCCTCGGTTCTGGGCGGGGGCAGTTCGGTCAATGCGATGATCTACATTCGTGGCAACCCGGCCGATTATGCCGCTTGGGAACAGCAGGGCGCGACCGGCTGGGGATACGACGATGTGCTGCCCTATTTCATCAAGGCCGAGGACAACAACCGCTTTGCCGCCCCAGCGCATGGCACGGGCGGGCCGCTGAAAGTGTCCGACATCGACCATCTGCATCCCCTGAGCAGGGCCTGGCTGCTGGCGTGTCAGGAACAGGGGCTGCCGTTGAACCCCGATTTCAACTCGGGCAATCAGGCGGGGACGGGGGCCTATCAGATCACGGCGCGCGGGCGCAGGCGGTCTTCGGCG
The DNA here is from genome assembly GCA_943368305.1 of Erythrobacter sanguineus. GTDB lineage: Bacteria > Pseudomonadota > Alphaproteobacteria > Rhodobacterales > Rhodobacteraceae > Fuscibacter. The sequence goes on along the minus strand of CALRKX020000086.1, from coordinate 7,348 downwards.
GCGGTGGCCTATATCCATCCGGCGCTGCACCGACCCAACCTTGCCCTGCACAGCGGGGCGCAGGTGCTGCGTGTGCTGATCGAAAATGGCCGCGCCAGCGGGGTGGAATACCTGCATCGCGGCCAGCGCAAGACGCTGCTGGCCCGCAAAGAGGTGATCCTGTCTGCCGGTGCCGTGGCCACGCCCAAGCTGATGATGCTGTCGGGTCTTGGGCCAGCGGCGCATCTGGCGCAGCACGGCATCAAGACCATCGCTGATCTGCCGGGCGTGGGGCAGAACCTGCAAGACCACATCGAGATTTCACTGGTCTATCAGTTGAACGGCCCGCACAGCTATGACCGCTATAAAAAGCTGCGCTGGCGGGCGATGGCGGGGCTGGACTATCTGATGTTCGGCAAGGGGCCTGCCACGTCGAACCTGATCGAGACGGGGGCCTTCTGGTGGGGTGACAAGGCCGAGGCGCTGCCGGATTGCCAGTTTTTCCTTGTCTGCGGCGCGGGCATTGAAGAGGGCGTTGATGGCGTGCCGGGCGGCAATGGCTGCACCGTCAATCTTGGACAGATCCGCCCGCGTTCTCGTGGTGAGATTCTGCTTGCCAGCGCAGAGGCCGCCGCCCCGCCGCGCGTGCGCCCGAACTATTTTGGCGAGGCCAGCGATCTGGAGGCCGTCACCGACGCCACTCTGTTCGCGATGGAGGTGATGGAACGCCCGGCGATGCGCCGTTACATCGCCCGCCGCCATCTGCCCGACACCCGCCCGATGACCCGCGCCGAGGTGCGCCGCTTTTGCCAGACAGAGGCCCATGCCGCGCTGCACCCAGCAGGCACCTGCCGGATGGGACAGGACAACATGGCTGTGGTTGACCCGCAACTGCGCGTGCGGGGCGTGGATGGGCTGCGCGTCGCCGATGCCTCGGTGATGCCACAACTGATCTCGGGCAACCCCAATGCGGTCTGCATCATGATCGGCGAAAAGGCGGCTGATCTGATCAAGGCACAGGCCTGAGCGGCGCGGATCAGAGGCTGCCCGACGGCCCAGCCGCATGTTCGGGATGACAGAAAGACCAACCCGCAGGAAAGGCGCGTGCATGGCACAAAGGTTGATTTATCATGGGCTTGTTTCCCGCCACGCCCCGCTGGCGATGGATCTGGAGATCATGCGCCGCACCGGCTTTCAGGGGCTGGAGATTTCTGCCGCCAAGATGCGCGCGGCGCTGGACGCGGGCATTGCCGAAGCCGAACTGTCCGGCTGGCTGGCTGGCGTGGATGTGCCTGGCATCGGATTTTTGCTGGATATTGAGCGCCACGGGGCCGACGAAGCTGCCCTGATTTCCGAGGTGCAGGATCACATTCGTCTGGCCCGAATCGCTGGGGCCAAGGGGCTGCAAGTGCTGACCGGCCCGGTGCAGTTGCAGGCGGTGCAGGCCGTTGCCGCTGGCAAATCCTCGGGCCTTTACGAAGGCGTGCTGCGGCTGCCGCGCGAAGAACAGCTGCGGATCACCGCGCAGAACCTGGCGATGCTGGCCGACATGGCAGCCGAAAGCGGGTTGCTTGTCTATCTGGAGGCGCTGGCCTGGACACCGCTGAACCGGCTTGCCGATCAGGTAGAACTGATCACCCGCGCAAACCGGCCCAACTTGCGGATGGTGGTGGATTTCTGGCATTGCTATGCCTCGGGTGACAGCCCGGCCGAGGTGGCCGCCCTGCCGCGCGACCTGCTTTATGGTGTCCATATCTGTGACAGTCTGGCCTTTTCCGGCGGTATCCCGGATGAGGCGGTGTTGCGCGACGTGCCCACCGGGGCGGGGACGCTGGACCTTGCGGCCTGGGTCGATGCGGTCAAGGCCACGGGCTATCAGGGGTGGTGGAGTTGCGAGCTGTTTTGTCGCCGCCAGCAGCAGGACAACAGCTTTGAGGTTGCGGCCGGTCTGCACACCCTGATGACGCGGCTTGTTCAGCCATGAGGGACGCCATGGCGATCAGGCTGGCCCATGTTGCCCTTTGGACCCGTGATATTGACCGGCTTTGCGCCTTTTGGGCGCAGACCTTTGGCGCCAGCGTCGGCCCGCTTTATCAAAGCCGCAATCGCCCCGGCTATCAGTCACGTTTTCTGCGCTTCACCTCGGGCGCCGAGGTCGAGGTGATGGCTGGCCCCTGGGTGGGTGGTCCCCCTGCGCACGAGGGGCAGGGCTATGCCCATGTCGCCCTTTCGCTGGGCTCGAAGGCGGCGGTGGACGATCTGGCCGGGCGGATGCGCCAGAAAGGTTCCCTTCACGCCGCCCCGCGCCATACCGGCGACGGCTTTTACGAGGCGGTGCTGCGTGACCCCGACGGCAACCTGATCGAGATCACCGCCTAGGGCTTAAGCTGCGCCTGCATATCGGCCCAGGTCTTGCCGCTGGCCAGCATCTCCTGCGCCAGCCGCGAGGCCGCCTCATAGCCGATCAGGGGCACCAAGGCAGTGAAATTGGCGGTCGAGGCCTCCAGATTCCGGCGGCAGCGGTCTTCATCGGCGGTGATGCCTTCGACACAGCGCAGACGGAACGTTTCGGCGGCATTGCGCAACAGGCGCACCGATTGCATCAGTTCGAAGGCCATGACCGGCTCGAATGCGTTGAGTTGCAACTGCCCCGCTTCGGCGGCAAAAGAAATCGTCACATCCGAGCCTATGACGTGAAACGCCACCTGATTGACCATCTCGCAGATCACCGGATTGACCTTGCCCGGCATGATCGACGATCCGGGCTGCACGGCGGGCAGGTGAATTTCGCCCAAACCGCCGCGTGGGCCAGAGGACAGCAGGCGCAGATCGTTGGCAATCTTGGACAGCTTGGTTGCCACCCGCTTCAGCACGCCTGAAACGTGCACGAACACCCCGGCATCCCAGTTCGCTTCGGTCAGGTCGGCAGCGGGGCGCAGAGGCAGGGCGGTCAGGGCGATCAGTTCGGCAAACACCGCCTGTTGATAGCCGGGCGGTGCGGCGATGCCGGTGCCCATGACCGTGCCGCCCAGATTGACCTCTGCCAGAAGTCCCACCGTGGCGCGCAGGCGTTCGGCATCCTCGCGCAGCGACACGCCATAGGCACGCATTTCTGCCCCCAGCGTCATCGGCACCGCATCCTGCAATTCGGTGCGGCCCAGCTTGGGGATGGCGGCAAATTCCACGCCCTTTGCTTCGAACGCGGTGGCCAGTTCTTGCAGCCGGGTCATCAGTTTGGGCAGGGCACCCATGAGGGCGATGCGCACGGCGGTGGGATAGACATCATTGGTGGACTGAGAGCGGTTCACATCGTCATTCGGATGCAGCCAGTCATAATCGCCGCAAGGATGGCCCATCAGCTCCAGCCCGCGATTGGCGATCACCTCGTTGATGTTCATGTTGGTCGAGGTGCCAGCCCCACCCTGAAACATATCAACCGGAAAATGGTGCAGATGCTGCCCCGACAGGATTTCTTCGCAAACCCGTTCGATGATTTCGGCCTTTTCCCGGCCGAGGCAGCCAAGCCGCAGGTTGGCCCGCGCCGCCGCGATCTTGATCCGCGCCAGCGCCCGCACAAGGCCGGGAAATTGCCCGACCGTGGTGCCCGAGATGGGAAAGTTCTCAACCGCCCGCGCGGTCTGCACTCCATAAAGCGCATCGAACGGCAGCCCCAGTGTTCCCAGTGCATCCGCCTCTTGCCGAATGGATGCTGGCCCCGAAACCCGCCGTTTCATCTCAGGCCCGCGGATGCAGTTCGACCGCCAGCCAGACGGAATCGGTATCGGCGTAATAGCGATGCCAAGGATAGGTCCACTGGTTCGGCCCCGTAACCCGGCAGAACGGATCGTGCGAATAGCCGATCAGCATCGGAATATCTTCATACAGCGTCGCCTCGTCCCGATCATGGAACTTTTGCATCCGGCCTTGCCCGTGGATCTGGGTATGAACCTCCAGGAATGGGTGTTCGTTGTGGATGAAGCAGTCGGTGTCGCCCGGCGACCACCACAGGTTCAGCCGCATGTCGAAGGTTTGGTCTTGTTGCGGGGTGGCGCGTTCGTTGGTGAAGACGAAGGGATCGGTCGTCACCTCGCCGATGTGGTCGAAGGCCGAGATATAAAGCGGCGTGTCGCGCGGAAAGCTTTTGATCCGGTTGCCCAGCCAATCCCAGCCGCGCAGGCCGCAGCCGCCAAGGTTGGTTTTCTTCAGAACCTTGATCAGCGCGACACGCTCTGCCGATTTGATCACGCCGCCCTTCAGCCAGGTGGATTTCCACGCCGGAACAATGGCGGGATGGGCCGCGCCCGTGACCATCGGGCGGGGCGACAGGTTCACCACCACGGCATCGGCCACGGCAAGGTCGCGGACATCCGTGACCAGTTCGGCATGGATGAAATCATCGGCAAAGGCGAGGGGGCGGGTCTGGTTCGGCATCGGTCACTCCCAAATTCGGTTGCAAGCAAAAGACCACGCCCGGCGCGCGCTGCCTATTGCGCGGTGCGGTTTTTACTGACGCAACCTGACGCAAATGGGCTGCCGCAGATGGGGGTCAGCTTGGCTTGATCATATCGGGCGTATCGCCCAGATATTCGCGCACCTCGCGCGGGATGGAGCTGTCGTTCATGTCCAGCGCCGTTGTGCCAGCCAGATCCTCGCGCCCCAACAGGCCGGGACGGCGGTAATGCAACGCGATACGGGTCGAGAAGGGCTGGCGGAACATGGTGGCGGCGATGCCCGAAGTGATGCCGAACATGAACCGCTTGGCGCTGCGCTGCACCATGGAATAGATGCCAAAGGTCATCTCGTTCCGCTGCACGGTTTCGAAATCAACCGTGAAGATGCGGTTTTCGATGGGCAGGACAAAACCGTGGTATTTGAAGGTGTAAGCGGTCTTTTTCGGGTCGTCGTGGCTGGGGAAATGTTCCACATAGGTGTGCTGCAACAGGTCGGCCCCGGCATAGATGCACAAAGAGGCGCGCAAGATGCGGCGCGGGTAGATAGACGAGAACTGATAGCGGTCGTAGATGCCGACCAGCGATTGTTCCAGCGTGCCAGGCGCAGACATCACGGTGGCCAGAAAGGCCTGGGCTTGGGGGGCCGCGCGCAGCCGGTTGAAGGCGTCAAAGAAGTTGCCGTCGATCAACGAGCGGAACTCGGCATGGGGGCTGCACAGCACCTCGGGGCTAAGGGAAAAGTGGTCGGCAATGCTGCGCACATTTGCCGAAGACGGCATGTGGCGGCCCGACAGGTATTTGTTGAACTGCTGCCGGTTGATCTGCATTTTCCGGCAGATTTGCGAGATTGAGCCGCGCTGATCGCACAGATAGCGCAGATTGGCGGCAAAGGCGGCGGCCTTGTCCTCGGTCTCCATTCCATCCTCCGGGCGCAGGTTTGTGCGTCAGTTTGCGTCACTAAACTGCGCCATGCGAAGTTGCATTGCAAGCCCCCTGCCGTGAACTTGGCCGCAACAAAGACATGGGGCGCTGACCCCGCAGGTGATGGGAGAGCCGTATGAAACTGACTGGTGGAGAGGTCGTCGCAAAGGCGCTGAAGGACTACGGTGTCGAATATGTCGCCGGGGTGCCGGGGCATGGCATCTGGTCGCTGTTCGATGCCTTCATGCAGGAAGGGTCCAGCATTCCGTTCATTCAGGTGATGCACGAACAAAGCGCCGTTCATATGGCCGATGGGTATTGGCGTGCCAGCGGCAAGCCGATGGCCTGCTCCACCTCGGTTGGTCCGGGTGCCACCAATACCATCATCGGTCTTGCCACCGCCTATACCGATTCAACGGCGCTGTTTTATGTTTCCGGCTCTCCGCAGACCTACATGCACGGCCACGGCACCATGCAAGAGATCGAGCGCCAGCAGGACAACGCCTTTTTGCGCATCACCGAACAGGTGACCAAACGCGCCTGGGCGGCCAATTCGGTGAAAACCCTGCCCACGATCATGCACCGCGCCTTTAACGAAATGCTGACCGGCCGTCCCGGCCCGGTGCATGTTGAAGTGCCGATGGATGTGCAGGTCGAAGCCGATGACGTGACCATTCACCCGCTGGAAACCCGCATGCCGGTGGGTGTCGCCTATCCCGACCCGGCGGCAATTTCGGCTGCGGCCAAGGTGCTGCTTTCGGCGAAGCGTCCGGTCATCGTGGCGGGTGGCGGTGCGATCACCGCGAATGCCTCGCCAGAGTTGACCGCTTTGGCCGAAAAGCTGGGGGCTGCGGTGTCGATCACCTGGAATGGCAAGGGTGCCATCGCCGAGGACAACGACCTGTTCATCGGCGCTGTCGGCCAGACTGGCACGACCTGCGGCAATGAAATCACCGCCTCGGCCGATGTGGTCATCTCGGTCGGCTGCCGCTTCACCGACTGGTCGGCCTCGTCCTATGCCAAGGGTGTGTCGTTCAGCTTTCCGCCCGGCCGCCTGATCCACATCGACCTTGACCCGCGCGAGATTGGCAAGACCTATCCGACCGAGGTTGGCATCGTGGCGGATGCCAAGGTGGCGCTTGCGCAGCTGCTGGCCGCGATCAGCGACGCCGAGGCCGCGACCTTGCGCGCAGGCAATGCCGATTTCCGCGCTGATGTCGCCCGGTCCAAGGCCGAGTGGCGCGCCAAGGTTGAACCGCGCGAGACCAGCACCGAGACGCCCTTTACCTCGCAACGCCCGCTGATGGCTTTGCGCAAGGTGCTGCCGCGCGACGGGATCGTTGTCGTCGGGTCGGGCAATACGCAAGGCGCGGTCAAGCAGAGTTTCCCGGTTTATGAACCGCGCACGCATCTGACCTCTGGTTCCTTCTCGCCCATGGGGTGGGCGGTTCCTGCGGCGATGGGGGCAAAACTGGCCTGCCCAGACAAGCAGGTGGTGGCCATCGTCGGGGACGGCGATTTCATGATGAGCCTGCCGGAAATGGGCTGTGCGGCAATGAACGGCATCAACGTGGTGTTTCTGGTGCTGAACAACCAGGGCTACATGTCGATCCGGGGCGGGCAGCGCAAATTCATGGGTCGCCATGTCGCGTCGGAATTCAACCACCACGCCGGCAATGGCGAACCCTATTCCGCCGACATCACCGCCACCGCCCGCGCCTTTGGCCTTCAGGCCTGGAAGGTGGAAAAGGACGAGGATCTGGAAAGCAGCCTGCAAGCCGCGCTGAACTGCGGTGGCCCGGCGCTGGTCGAGGTGATCGTGTCGCGCGATGCCGCTGGCCCCTTTGCCACCGGCTGGTGGGATTTCCCTTCGCCGGCCTATTACGAAAAGGAACAGGCCGGTTACGAAGAAATGCGCGCGAAAGAGCAGCATCTTTAACCCGCCGCGCCCGCCGCGCTGACCGGCGGGCGCCCTTTCAGCTTTGCACCCGAACACG
>CALRKX020000085.1:0-7780 GCA_943368305.1 Erythrobacter sanguineus | reverse complement strand
TGGAAGAAAAGCTGCGCTTCGCCATCCGCGAAGGCGGCCGCACCGTCGGTGCCGGCGTCGTCGCTAGAATCATCGCCTAAGACAGTCGCGAATCCCCTTTTCAAGGGGGCTCGCACCGTATAGAGCCACCGCGGCGCGCCTTGTTTCAGGGCGCGCCGCAGACCATCAACAATGTGAACCTATGGGCCGGGTCTTTTGCCCCGTCTATGTTCCGAAGGAAGAGCAATGCAAGGTCAGACCATTCGCATCCGCCTCAAGGCCTTCGATTACCGCGTGCTGGATGCTTCCACCGCGGAGATCGTCAACACGGCCAAGCGGACCGGCGCCCAAGTGCGCGGCCCCATCCCGCTGCCGAACAAGATTGAGAAATTCACGGTTCTCCGTGGTCCGCACATCGACAAGAAGTCGCGCGACCAGTGGGAAATCCGCACGCACAAGCGTCTTCTCGACATCGTTGATCCGACCCCCCAGACCGTGGACGCGCTGATGAAGCTCGACCTCGCTGCTGGCGTGGATGTCGAGATCAAAGTGTAAGGGGGGCAAAAGATGCGCTCTGGAGTTATCGCCAAGAAGCTGGGCATGACCCGGCTGTTCCTGGAGAACGGCACGCAGGTTCCTGTGACCGTCCTTCAACTCGACAATCTGCAGGTCGTTGCCCAACGCACCGCCGACAAGGATGGCTATACCGCTGTTCAGTTGGGCGCCGGTTCGGCCAAGGCCAAGAACACCACCGCCGCACAGCGCGGCCATTTCGCCAAGGCCAACGTGGCCCCCAAGCGCAAAGTGGCCGAGTTCCGCGTGTCGGCTGACTGCCTGATCGAAGTGGGCGCGGAAATCACCGCCGAACACTATCTGGCTGGCCAGTTTGTGGACATCGCGGGCGTCTCGATCGGTAAAGGTTTTGCCGGTGCGATGAAGCGTCACAACTTTGGTGGTCTGCGGGCTTCGCACGGTGTGTCGGTTTCGCACCGTTCGCACGGCTCGACCGGCCAGTGCCAGGATCCCGGCAAGGTGTTCAAGGGCAAGAAGATGGCTGGCCATCTGGGTGCCGTGCGTGTGACCACGCAGAACCTGCAGGTCGTCAAGACCGACGCCGACCGTGGCCTGATCCTGGTGAAGGGCGCTGTCCCCGGTTCCAAGGGTGGCTGGGTCACCGTCAAGGATGCGGTGAAGAAACCCGAGGCCAAGGATGCTCCGCGTCCCGCCGCGATCCGCACCGCTGCTGCTCCGGCTGCCGAAGTTGCCGCCGAAGGGGGTGAAGCATGAAACTCGATGTGATCAAACTTGACGGCGGCAAAGCCGGGTCGATCGACCTGGACGAAGCCCTGTTCGGTCTGGACCCGCGTGCGGACATTCTGCACCGCGTCGTCCGGTGGCAGCGTGCCCGGTCGCAGGCTGGCACCCATTCGGTGCTGACCCGTGCCGAAGTGTCGTATTCGACCAAGAAGATCTATCGCCAGAAGGGCACCGGCGGCGCACGCCACGGTTCCAAGAAGGCGCCGATCTTCCGCCATGGTGGTGTTGTAAAGGGGCCGACCCCGCGCAGCCACGCCCATGACCTGCCGAAAAAGTTCCGTGCCCTCGGCCTGCGCCATGCGCTGTCGGCCAAGGCAAAGGCGGGCGAATTGGTGATCATCGACAGCCTGGCGCTGTCGGATGCCAAGACCGCCCAACTGGCCAAATCGGTCAAGGAACTGGGCTGGAAGCGCGTTCTGGTCATCGACGGTGCAACGGTTGACGCGAATTTCGCGCTGGCTGCCCGCAACCTCGATGGTATCGACGTGCTGCCGACCATCGGCGCCAACGTCTATGACATCCTGAAGCGTGACACCCTGGTGATCACCAAGGCTGGTGTCGAAGCCCTGGAGGCTCGTCTGAAATGAGCGCGAAACCCGAACACTTCGACCTGATCAAGAAGCCGATCATCACCGAAAAGGCCACCATGGCCTCGGAAAATGGTGCGGTGGTTTTTCAGGTCGCAATGGATGCAACCAAGCCCATGATCAAGGAAGCGGTCGAAGCCGTTTTCGGCGTCAAGGTGAAGGCGGTCAACACCACCATCACCAAGGGCAAGGCCAAGAAGTTCCGTGGCCGCGCCGGTGAGCGTAGCGACAAGAAGAAAGCCTATGTGGTGCTGGAAGCTGGCAACACTATCGACGTTTCGACCGGGCTTTGATAGAAGCCCGACGAATCGCACGGCCCCGGGTTTCCGGGGCCGTGGATTTTTCGCGGAATCGGTAACGCTTTTATGGCGAAACTGAACTTGGGGACCTTCGGGGCCCTGTAACCTGGATCGCATGCGATCCATCTAGCTGACGGAAGACAGAGAACATGGCACTCAAGTCGTATAAACCGACTACGCCAGGCCAGCGCGGGCTGGTTCTGATCGACCGTTCGGAGCTGTTTAAAGGTCGGCCTGTCAAAGCCCTTACCGAGGGTTTGCAGAGCCACGGCGGCCGTAACAACACCGGACGGATCACTGTGCGCCACCAGGGCGGCGGGGCAAAGCGCCTCTACCGCATCGTGGACTTCAAGCGCCGCAAGTGGGACGTTCCCGCCACGGTCGAGCGTATTGAATATGACCCCAACCGGACCGCGTTCATCGCTCTGGTGAAATACAATGACGGCGAGCTGGCCTATATTCTGGCTCCGCAGCGTCTGGCTGTTGGTGACTCGGTTGTCGCCGGTGCCAAGACCGACGTGAAGCCCGGCAACGCGATGCCCTTCTCGGGTATGCCGATCGGGACGATCGTCCACAACGTCGAGCTGAAGCCCGGCAAGGGCGGCCAGTTGGCCCGCGCTGCTGGCACCTATGCCCAGTTCGTTGGCCGTGACGGTTCCTACGCCCAGATCCGCCTGTCCTCGGGCGAGCTGCGCATGGTGCGTCAAGAATGCATGGCCACCATCGGTGCCGTGTCGAACCCCGACAACTCGAACCAGAACTTCGGTAAAGCCGGCCGTATGCGCTACAAGGGCATCCGCCCGACGGTGCGCGGTGTTGCGATGAACCCGATCGACCACCCGCATGGTGGTGGTGAAGGCCGGACCTCTGGTGGCCGTCACCCGGTTACGCCGTGGGGCAAGGGCACCAAGGGCAACAAGACCCGGACGAACAAGACCACGGACAAGTATATCGTCCGCTCGCGTCACGCCAAGAAGAAAGGGCGCTAATCCATGGCACGTTCCATTTGGAAGGGCCCGTTCGTCGATGGCTATCTGCTGAAAAAAGCAGAAACCTCGCGCGCCTCGGGCAAAAGCGAAGTGATCAAGATCTGGTCGCGCCGCTCGACGATCCTGCCGCAATTCGTGGGTCTGACCTTCGGTGTCTATAATGGCAAGAAGCACATCCCCGTCGCGGTTTCCGAAGAAATGATCGGCCAGAAGTTCGGTGAATACTCGCCGACCCGGACCTACTACGGTCACGCTGCCGACAAGAAAGCCAAGAGGAAATAAGCCATGGGTAAGGAAAAGAATCCGCGCCGCGTGGCGGAAAACGAAGCGCAGGCCGTGGCCCGCATGCTTCGCACCTCGCCGCAAAAGCTGAATCTGGTTGCTGGCCTGATCCGGGGCAAGAAGGTTGACAAGGCTTTGGCCGACCTCACCTTCTCGAAGCGCCGCATCGCGGGTGACGTGAAGAAAGCGCTGCAATCGGCCATCGCCAACGCCGAAAACAACCATGGTCTTGACGTCGACAGCCTTGTCGTCGCCGAAGCCTGGGTTGGCAAGAACCTGGTGATGAAGCGTGGCCGTCCGCGGGCGCGTGGCCGTTTTGGCAAGATCATGAAACCGTTCAGCGAGATCACCATCAAGGTGCGTCAAGTCGGGGAGACTGCGTAATGGGTCAGAAAGTAAACCCGATCGGCATGCGCCTGCAGGTCAACCGGACCTGGGACAGCCGTTGGTTCGCCGAGTCGAAAGACTATGGCAACCTGCTTCTGGAAGACCTGCGCATGCGCGAGTTCATCCACGAAGAGTGCAAGCAGGCCGGTGTGTCGCGCGTCATCATCGAGCGCCCGCACAAGAAGTGCCGTGTGACCATTCACACCGCACGTCCGGGCGTGATCATCGGCAAGAAAGGTGCAGACATCGAAGGTCTGCGCAAGAAGCTGACGGTTTTCACCAAGTCGGAACTGCATCTGAACATCGTCGAAGTGCGCAAGCCGGAAATCGACGCCCAACTGGTGGCCGAGTCGATCGCCCAGCAGATGGAGCGCCGGGTGTCCTTCCGTCGTGCGATGAAGCGTGGCGTTCAGAACGCGATGCGCATGGGGGCCCTGGGCATCCGTGTGAACGTGGCTGGTCGTCTGGGTGGTGCGGAAATCGCGCGGACCGAATGGTACCGTGAAGGCCGCGTGCCGCTGCACACGCTGCGTGCCGACATCGACTATGCGCTGTCGGAAGCAACGACCCCCTATGGGATCATCGGTGTGAAAGTGTGGATCTTCAAAGGCGAAATCCTTGAGCATGATCCGCAGGCCCACGATCGCCGTCTGGCAGAAGCCGCTGACGCTCCGGCGCCGCGCGGTCCGCGCCGTGACCGCGAGCGCGAACGCGCGTAAGGAGTAGAAAAGATGCTGCAACCAAAGCGCACTAAGTTCCGCAAGATGCACAAGGGCCGCATCCATGGCGAAGCCAAGGGTGGGTTCCTGCTGAACTTCGGGTCTTTCGCCCTCAAGGCGACCGAACCGGAGCGTGTGACGGCGCGTCAGATCGAAGCGGCCCGCCGCGCGATCACTCGCCACATGAAGCGTCAGGGTCGTGTCTGGATCCGGATTTTCCCGGATGTTCCGGTCTCGGCCAAGCCCGTCGAAGTTCGTATGGGTAAGGGCAAAGGCTCGACCGATTACTGGGCGGCCAAGGTCAAACCCGGCCGGATCATGTTCGAGATCGACGGTGTGAACGAAGAAATCGCGCGGGAGGCCCTGCGCCTTGGCGCGATGAAGCTGCCGGTCACCACCCGTATCGTGGCCAAGGAAGACTGGTAAGTAAGGTGCGTGCCAGCACGCACCCTACCGCCAACAAACCCCTGCCGGAAACGGCGGGGGTTTTCCAATTCAGGGATCGTAGGCGACTTGCATGATCGAACTGGCTCTCCTCACCCCACCGCCTGCCATCATCGCGCCGGAAGAGATCGGCCGCCGCAAGGGAACCCGCAACGGCAGCAAGGCCGCAATTGCCATCGGCACGGTCATCATTCTGGACGACGGAAGCGAATGCACGGTCGCGGGCTTTGACAAGAACGGCAATATTCTCTGCCAACCCGTCTCGCAGTAACTTAGAAAGACCTAGCCATGGCCGAGATCACCTCTCTCTTCGTCACCCGCCTCTATCGTGCCGCGCTGAATGAGCTGGCAAAGAAGAAGATCGATTATTCCGAACTGGAATCCACCTGCATCGCCGTGGCCGAGGATGACGAGGCCGGGCAGGAGTGGTGTGAGACGAACGGCTATCCCGGCTACACCTCCTATGCCTCGCTGGACGATCTGCCCTGGCGGATGCCGATTTTCGGCGATCTGGAAAAGGCGCTCGACAAGCACGTTGCGGCCTTTTGCGACGATCTGGGCTTTGACCTTCAGGGCAAGAAGCTGAAGTGCAATTCGCTCTGGATCAACATCCTGCCCGAAGGCGGCACCCACGCCAGCCACATCCACCCGCATTCGGTGATTTCCGGCACGACCTATGTGGCGATGCCCGAAGGGACCAGCGCCCTGAAACTGGAAGACCCGCGCTTGCCGATGATGATGATGGCGCCCGTGGTGCGCAAGAATGCCGGGCAAGAGTTGCAGCGGTTTGTCTATGTGCAGCCGAAGGTGGGCGATGTGCTGTTGTGGGAAAGCTGGCTGCGCCACGAGGTGCCGATGAACATGGCCGAGGATGAGCGGATTTCGGTGAGTTTCAACTATGGGTGGGCTTGATGGGAATGAAGGCGACTTTGATCATCTTCTTACTTGGAATCCAGAGCAGCTATCTGGAAAAAGGGAGGAGAAAGTTGAAGGCTTCGGCGATACGGTCCAATGGCTGATTACAGAGGATCAAGTCTGGCGGATCAAGACCTTCGCCATTGATCAAGATGTTCATACTTACATTATTGCTGAGAAAACTGATCCTTCATTCGATTATGCTTCCTTGGCGCACGGCAACACTGAAAATCATTATGGGGACGTGATCGAGGAAACGCTTACAATTAAAAGCGATGACGGAACCGAAGGACTAAAAGCCGCGCTTATTGAAAACGGTCTCCAACCCCACCTGAACATTGGGTCAAGCGGCGTCATATTCTGGTCGCCAGAAGGAACGCACTACTCGACAAAATCATCGCCATAAGACGCGACGCCTGTCGACTGCTCGGGCCACGGCGGATGAACCGAATGAAGGCTTCAGGCCGTTTGCTAACCGACCCCAACTTCCCCCTTGCCACCTCACCCCTTCCCCCCTATACGGGCGCATCCACGGCTCCGGGGCGACTCGGATTCGGTGGTTTGTCATTGATCCGCCAGGTCTCCGGTGACCCTTTCAACAGGGGGCCGTCTGGCGATTGTCAAAAGGAAAAGGCGCATGACCGCCAAGGAACTTCTGGGGAAAACCCCGGATCAGCTGCGTGACAGCCTTGTCGCGCTGAAGAAAGAAGCCTTCAACCTGCGTTTCCAGCAGGCCACGAACCAGCTGGAAAACACCGCCCGCATGAAGGCCGTCCGCCGTGACGTCGCCCGCATCAAGACGGTGCTGAACGCCAAAGCCGCTGAAGCCGCGAAGTAAGAGGACCGACAAATGCCCAAGCGTATCCTGCAAGGTGTCGTGACCTCGGACAAGAACGAGCAGACCATCACCGTTCTCGTCGAGCGCCGCTTCAAGCACCCGCTGCTGCAAAAGACCGTTCGTAAGTCCAAGAAGTACCGGGCTCACGACGAAGCAAACAAATTCAAGGTCGGAGACACTGTTCGTATCGAAGAGTGCGCGCCGATTTCGAAGACCAAGCGTTGGACGGTCGTTGTCGAGGCGTAAGCCAGACGTAACCGGTCAGCGATGATCGAAACCCTGGGGCGCCAAGACTGCAAGGGCGTCCCCAAAGGTCGGGAGAAACCAAATGATCCAGATGCAGACGAATCTGGATGTAGCTGATAACTCTGGCGCTCGCCGAGTTCAGTGCATCAAGGTTCTTGGCGGTTCGCACCGCCGTTATGCTTCGGTCGGCGACATCATCGTGGTGTCGGTGAAAGAAGCGATTCCGAAGGGCCGCGTGAAGAAGGGGGACGTGCACAAAGCCGTCGTCGTTCGCACCGCCAAGGAAGTCCGCCGTGAAGATGGCACCGCGATCCGGTTCGACCGGAACGCCGCCGTCATTCTGAACAAGCAGATGGAGCCCGTCGGCACCCGTATCTTCGGGCCGGTCGTGCGTGAACTGCGTGCGAAGAACTTCATGAAGATCATCTCGCTTGCGCCGGAGGTGCTGTAATGGCTGCGAAACTCCGCAAGGGTGACACGGTCGTCGTGCTCGCCGGCAAGGACAAGGGCAAGAAGGGTGAAATCACCTCGGTCTCGCCCAAGGACAACAAGGCTGTCGTGGAGGGCGTGAACGTCGCCATCCGCCACACCAAGCAGACGCAGACTTCGCAAGGCGGCCGCTTGGCCAAGGCCCTGCCGATCGATCTGTCGAACCTGTCGGCCGTTGACAAGAATGGCAAGGCAACCCGCGTCGGCTTCCGCATCGAAGGCGACAAGAAGGTTCGTTACGCCAAGACCACCGGGGAGGCGATCTGATGCTGGATCAAGCCACTTACAC
>CALRKX020000084.1:0-7921 GCA_943368305.1 Erythrobacter sanguineus | reverse complement strand
GGTGTTGAACCGCCCCTCAACCTCCAGCCCCGAAATCCGCCCCTGCGCATCACAGCCGATGCGCCCCCAAATTTCGGCCGGATGGCGTTTGGTGGTCGATGCCATGCTTTCGCTGCGCGCATAGATCATCCGCGCCGGACGCCCCGTCTTCAGCGCCACCAGCCCGATCAGGGGCTGCAGACTGACATCCAGCTTTGACCCGAACCCGCCCCCCACCGCCGAAGGCAGAATCCGCACCCGATCAACCGGCAGCGCCAGTATCGCCGCCGTATCATCGCGGTCCATTCCGGGGGCCTGGGTACAAGCCCGGATACACAGCGTCTCGCCCTCGATCCAGGCTACGCCCGCCTCTGGTTCGATATAGGCATGTTCGACGTAAGCGGTCGTCACCGCGCCCTCGACCACATGGGCTGATGCCGCCAAGGCCAAAGCGGCATCGCCCCGCCGAACCACCCCTTCAATCAACAGGTTTCCAGCCCTCTCGGGCAGAACCCACGGCGCACCGGGCACTTCGGCCTCTGCCGGGGTCAGAATGGCGGGCAGCGGCGTCCAGATGATCGGGAAATCCGCCAGATCGGGCAAGCTGCCCGGCTCGAACGCGACCACGGCAACGCATTCCCCCCGGAATCGCGCCGTATCTGCGGCAATCGCGGGCTGGTCGGCAAAGGCGGGAATCACCGAAAACGCATTGCGCCCCGGAATGTCAGCCGCCGTGAACACGGCGGCAATACCGGGGCGGCAGGCGTAAGCGGCCAGATTGCCGAAGGCAAAGGCCGCATGCGGGTAAGGAGAGCGCAAAGCCTTGACGATCAGCGCCCCTTCGGGCGCAAAATCGGCACCGAACATATCGCCCTGAACCTTGGCCGCACCATCCAGCCGCGCGATCCGCGCGCCCACGACCGGGCCATCAGGCGGCGCCGCAGCCGGTTCATTGCGCCAGGCATCGCAAACCGCCGCCAGAATCTTGCGATAGCCGGTGCAACGGCACAACACGCCACCCAGTGCCTGTTCTGCCTGCGCCAAGGTGGGGCGGGGCGTATGCGACAAAAGCTCTGTCGCCGCCATCAACATCCCCGGCGTGCAGATGCCGCATTGCGCAGCGCCATGGCGCAAAAAGCTGGCGCGCAGCCGGCTCAGCGTGTCGCCCACATCTTCTATTGTCTCGATACGAGCACCCTCGACGCGGGCGGCAGGCATCAGGCAGGCGCAGACCGCCTTGCCATTGACCAGCACGGTGCAAGCGCCGCAATCGCCCGCGTCGCACCCCACCTTGGTGCCCCGCGCGCCCAACCTCTCGCGCAGCAGCTCTGACAGACGCTCGGTTGCCGGGGCCTCGCAGGTGACGGGTTGGCCGTTCAGGGTAAACCGGATCATCCTGCCGCCCCTTCAACTGCGCGCCGCAACAACTCTGTCACCGCCTCCAGCCGATATGCTGCCGGGGCGCGAATATCGTCAATCGGCGACAGGCTGGCGGCAATGTCTTCGGCCCTGATCCGCCCGCCCACACCGGCAACCGGCGCACCCCGCAAGTCAGCCTCCAACAGTGGCAGGCGGCAGGGCACTGGCGAACAGGCCCCAGCCGCAATTGAAATATCCGTCACTATTCCGCTTTTTGTGACGCATCGGACGGCAACAGAAGCGATAGAGATTACCAGGTGTGCCCGCGCGCCCAACTTGTGAAACAGGCTTTTTCCATCCAGCGCCGATTGTGGAATGTGCAGCGCGACAACCAATTCCTTCACCGTGCGATCTGTGCGCCGCGGACCAAGAATGAACTCGGCCAAGGGCACCTCACGCCGCCCGTTGGCCGATGCCAGCTCGACCACGGCATCCAGCGTCAGCAGCGGCGGCACACCATCTGCCGCCGGTGAGGCGTTGCACAAATTCCCCGCTATGGTGGCGACGTTCTGCACTTGCCGCCCGCCAACCAGCCTTGCCGCCTGCTGCAACCCGGCAAGGGCGGCGGGCAAGGGGGCGGCCGCAATCTCGGCCCAGGTCACCGCGCCGCCGATGCGCAGGCCTTTACCTGGCGTGATCCCCTGCATCTCGGCGATGCCCGTCACATCCACGACCGCGCGGCGCAATTGTGCCCCGGCAGCCGGATAGACATCGGTCCCTCCCGCCAGAACATCCCACCCGCCGCCCGCCATCAGGGCCAGCGCATCCTGCAAACGCAAAGGGCGGGAATAGTCAGTCAAGCTGGCCCCAATTCATTTGTACACGAACAGATTGGGCGTCCCTGGCTCCTCTGTCAACTTTCTTGCACTGTCGCGCGCCGCAGCCTATGGCAAACCATGATCAAGCCCACAGAATACGCATTGGACGATCAGGTCGGCTATATCCTGCGCCGCGTCACGCAGCGCCATCTAGCCATTTTTGCCGAAGCGATCCCAGAGATCACCACCACCCAGTTCGCCGTTCTGGCCCGCCTGTCTCAGATGGGGCCACTGTCACAGAACCATCTTGGGCGCGAAACCTCGATGGATGCTGCCACGATCAAGGGCGTGGTGGACCGGCTGACCAAACTGGGCCTGACGGCCACCAACCCAGACCCCGAGGACCGCCGCCGCCTGACCGTCAGCCTGACCGATACGGGCGCGCGCCTGTTTGAAGACCGCGCAGCGACCGGACTGGATGTCTCGGCCAGCACCCTTGCCCCGCTGACTGCGCAAGAGCAGGTGACCTTTCTGGCGCTTTTGGCCCGGTTGACGTGATCAGGGCTGATGCCGCGCCCGAAAAGCGGCAACTTCCGGCGCCGACGGCGACCTGCCGCAGAACGTCAGCGCATAAGACGGAATCCGCTCGATCCGCCGGGCGACGGTTTCAACCATCCGCATCGCAATATAGCCCACCTGCGTCAGATAGATGGTATGGGCGCGAATGTCGGCCTCTGCCGGATCATAGTCAAACCGGCGAAACAGGGCAGCAATTGCAGAGATTCGGGCTTGGTCCGCTTCGGCCAGCGTTGCGGTCAGGCCCTGATCGGTCAGGGCCCAGGTGCGGATGGCAAATTCCAGCCGCGAATCGAACAGCGCCGGATCTATCCAGCAGTCGAACAGGTTCAGCACAGCTTCGGTGATGCTGGCGGCGGGCGTCTCGCACCGCGCGATCAGATTGCCGGTGTTGTGACCCTGCCAGCGCGCGATCAGGCCAGCCAGCAGCGCCTCTCGATCAGGGAAATGCCAGTAGAACGAGGTGCGCGACATGCCCAGCCGTTCAGCAAGTGGCGCAACCTTGACCGCCTCGACCCCGCCGGTCACCAGCACCTCATAGGCGGCATCAAGCCACAGCTCGGCCGATCCGCGCCACCCTCTGTTTTCTGTTGGCTGATCCATGGCCGGACCATAGGCGAGGTCGCCAAACCTCACAACCCGAACAAAATCGACACTACTGTCGAGTTTTCATTTGACGGGCCGGGAAGACTCCGTAATCTTGCGCAAAATGCCAGCGAGAGGCCGCCATGTCGAACGATCCCCTTCTCCAGCCGTATCAGTTGAAACACCTGACGCTTCGCAACCGGATCATGACCACCAGCCATGAACCTGCCTATTCCGACGACGGAATGCCCAAGGACCGCTATCGTCTGTACCATCTGGAGCGCGCCAAGGCCGGCGTTTCCATGGTGATGACGGCAGGTTCGGCATCGGTCAGTCGCGACAGCCCGCCAGTGTTTTCCAACCTGCTGGTCTGGAAGGACGAGATCGTTCCATGGATGAAGAAGCTGACCGACGACTGCCACGAGGCGGGCGCTGCGGTGATGATCCAGCTTTCCCACCTTGGCCGACGGACTCGCTGGGACAAGGGCGACTGGCTGCCCGTTCTGGCCGCTGGCCCGTCGCGCGAACCGTCACACCGCGCCTTTCCCAAGGTGATGGAAGACTGGGACATCACCCGCGTGGTCAAGGATTATGCCGATGCCGCAGAGCGGATGGCCGCCTCTGGCGTCGATGGGTTGGAGTTTGAATGCTACGGCCACCTGATGGATCAGTTCATCAGCCCGCTGACCAACGGCATGCCCCCCGGCCCCTATGACGCCAGCACGCTGGACAACCGCCTGCGCTTTGCCTTTGACGTGCTGTCGGCGGTGCGCGAACGGGTCGGACCAAAGATGCTGCTGGGCATGCGCTATACGGCGGATGAGGATTCGCCCGGTGGCATCCCGCCCGAAGAGGGTGTTGAGATGGCCCGCCGCTTCCGCGATTCGGGTCTGGTGGATTTCGTCAACATCATCCGGGGCCGTATCTTCACCGACCCGGCAATGACCGATGTGATCCCGATTCAAGGCATGCGGTCTGCGCCACATCTGGACCTTGCTGGCCGGATCAAGGCCGAGGTCGGGCTGCCCACCTTCCACGCCGCCCGCATCCCCGATGTGGCCACCGCGCGCCATGCCGTTGCATCCGGTATGCTTGACATGGTTGGCATGACCCGCGCCCATATGGCCGACCCGCATGTGGTGCAGAAAATCGTCGAAGGCCGCGAGGAAGACATTCGCCCCTGCGTCGGCGCCACCTATTGCCTGGACCGTATCTATCAGGGCGGCATGGCGCTTTGCATCCACAACCCCTCGACCGGGCGCGAGGAAACCCTGCCCCATGCGATCCCACCCGCCGATGTGAAAAAGCGTGTGGTCATCGTCGGCACCGGCCCTGCGGGACTGGAGGCTGCCCGCGTGGCCGCCGAGCGTGGGCACGAGGTGACCGTGTTCGAGGTGGCCGACCAACCGGGCGGGCAAGTGCGCCTGACCTCGCTGACCAAACGCCGTTCGGAAATGATTGGCATCATCGACTGGCGCATGGCGCAATGCACCGCGCGCGATGTGGATTTCCGCTTCAACACCTGGGCAGAGGCGTCGGATGTGCTGGCGCTGAACCCCGATGTGGTGATCATCGCGACGGGCGGGATGCCGACGAAGGACATCCTCGATTTCGGCAATGAGCTGACGGTTTCCGCCTGGGACATCCTGTCGGGTGATGTGAAACCGGGCCAGAACGTGCTGCTGTTTGATGATGCGGGCGACCATACCGCCCTGCAAGCCGCGCAGTTCCTTGCCGAAGCAGGTGCCACGGTCGAGGTGATGACCCCCGACCGTACCTTTGCGCCAGAGGTCATGGCGATGAACCTTGTCCCCTACATGCGCGCCATGCAGGACAAGAAGGTGACCTTCACCGTCACCTATCGCCTGACCGGGGTGCAGAAAGATGGCAACCAGATCAAGGCCGTGATCGGGTCTGACTACATGAAGCTGGCGCAGGAACGGCACTTTGATCAGATCGTCGTCAACCACGGCACCCAGCCGCTGGCCGACATTTATTTCGATCTGAAGCCACAGTCGGAAAATCTGGGCGCGGTGGATCACGAGGCTTTTGTCGCTGGCAAGCCGCAACCCGCCGGCAAGGGGCCAAAGGGCTTCCGGCTTTACCGGATCGGCGATGCGGTCGAAGCCCGCAACACCCATGCCGCGATTTATGAGGCGATGCGCCTGATGGTGACGGTTTAAGCAGCGGAGGCCAGCCCTCGCACCCCCGGAGTATTTCCAGAACTGCAAATCGAAAGGCCGGGGGAAGAAACCCTCGGCCTTTTCGCGTGTTCAGGACAGTTCGGCCAGAATCGCCTGTGCCGCCTTGCGCGGATCAGCGGCCTGCCAGACCGGGCGGCCCACCACGATATGATCGGCCCCATCGCCGATTGCCTGCGCCGGGGTGGCGATGCGCTTCTGATCGCCCGCCGCAGATCCGGCAGGGCGCACACCGGGCGTGACGATCAGCTTGCCCGCCGCTTGCGGCAAGGCACGGATCATCGCGGCCTCTTGCGGGCTGGCGATGACGCCATCGGCCCCCGCCTCCAGCGCGCGGGCGGCGCGTTCCAGCGTAATATCGTGAATGTCACCCGGTTTGATCAGGTTGGCATCGAGATCGGCCCGGTCCAGCGAGGTCAGCACCGTGACCGCCAGAATCTGGGTGGGCCGCCCCTTGCGGCCCTCGGCCGCCGCGCGGACCACCTGCGGGTCGCCATGCACGGTCAGGAAATCGAGGTCATATTGGGCAATGCCGCGCACCGCCGCCTCGACCGTGGCGCCAATGTCGAACAGCTTCATGTCCAGAAACACGCGCTTGCCCAATTCCTGTTTCAGTTCATTGGCCAGCGCGAAGCCGCCGCCAGTCAGCATGCCCAGTCCGATCTTGTAAAAGCTGACGGCATCGCCGATGCGGTTGACCATATCCAGCCCCTGCACCACGTTCGGCACATCAAGCGCCACGATCAGGCGGTCATTTGCGGACTTGGGCATCGCGGTCTCCTACTGTTGGGGGCGGCTGGGTGATGGGCCGCAAGGACGCGGCTGTCAAGAAGGGAGAGAGCGATGATTCTTGCATTCGAAATTGGCGGCAGCCGTATCCGCGCCGCTCGGGTGCAGGGTGCGCGACTGGAGCCCTTGGGCGAATGCCCGACGCCCGCCGATGATCTTGCTGCCTTCCTCACGGCACTGCGCAGCTTTCTGACCGATGAGCCTGCCGTTTCCCTGTCGATCGCCGGGGTGGTTGACCCGGCCAGCGGCAAGATCATCGTGGCGAATATCCCCTGCCTGAACGGGCGTGCCGTGGCGGCAGACCTGACCACCGCGCTGGACCGCCCCGTTACCGTGCTGAACGACGCCGATTGTTTCGCGCTGGCCGAGGCGCGTCATGGCGCGGGCCGGGGCCATGACAGCGTATTTGCCCTGATCCTTGGCACTGGCGTGGGGGGAGGTCTGGTGATGAACGGGCGGCTGGTCAGCGGGCCGGGCGGCATTGCCGGAGAATGGGGGCATGGGCCCGTGGTGCGCGGACCCTATGCCTTGCCCTGCGGCTGCGGGCAGGTCGGCTGCCTTGATCAACTTGGCGGTGCGCGCGGGATAGAGCGTCTGCATGATCTGATCCACGGGGTCAGGGCCACCGCGCCAGAAATCGTCACAAACTGGCGGAATGGTGACGATCATGCTATCCGCACCATCACCGAATGGCAGGCCATTCTGGGCGGGCCGCTGGCCATGCTGGTCAATACGTTGGGCGTCACCTGCCTGCCGGTAGGGGGCGGCTTGTCAAACGCTGCGGACCTGATCGCGGCGCTGGATGAAACGGTTCGCGCCAGCATCCTTCGGGCAACCGACGCCCCGCTGCTGGTGCCCGCCCAGCTTGGCCCGGATGCCGGGCTGATCGGCGCGGCAGAGGCGGGGGCCGGTTGACAGCCGTACCTCTTGGTAGTCCTCTGACCCAGAAAACAAGAGGCCCGGCATGGACATCACCCTGACATTCGACCGCCCCGAAGATGGCCACGACAGCGGCCCGGTGCAGGTGGGCTGGTTCCTGACCAATGACAAGGGCGCGGTTCTTTATGATCCGCCCGAACGGGTCAGCTTTCGCCAGACCAACCGCAGCCACGCCAAATCTGCCGCCCGCTGCCCCGGCGTGATTCAACTGGAAAGCCGGTATTTCATGGTGAAGTGCCCGTTCGACCTGCACATCGGCTTTGGCAGGGACGACAAGGGCAAGGCGCATCTGGTCAATCGCGCCGGAGGAAGCAGCACGATTCGGGGCAACAAACTGGGCGAGGTGTTGACCCTGGTGGCCGAGGCGGAATGGCGCTACCCGGACCGGCCGACGATCCAGTTGTCGCTACCCTATTGCTTCATCGCCGACGAGACCGTTTATGTAACGCAGCTGTCGCCCTTTTTGCACTATCGCCCCGATCCGCTGCCCGGCACGATCTTTGGCGGGCGCTTTCCGTTGAACATCTGGCCGCGCCCGTTGATGTGGGCCTTTGAATGGCATGAGCCGGGCAAAGACATCATCCTGCGTCGCGGAGAACCGCTGTTCTATGTGCAATTCGAGGCCGCTGGGCCCGACCGTGCCGTGCAAATGGTCGAGGCAGAGCGCACCCCCGA
>CALRKX020000083.1:0-8183 GCA_943368305.1 Erythrobacter sanguineus | reverse complement strand
CAAAAAGCCGGGGCATGAAGAACGCCCGTTCAAAGTTTTCCAGCGTGTGCGGATGGCCGAGATAGTGGCCGCCCGGCCCGACATCGCGCACCGCCTGCATAGCCACATCAAAATCGTCCCAGCGCGGGCCTTCCGCCATGCGGTAGCCCATGGCGCACATCTCGGCATCGACCACGAACTTGGCGGTGGAACAATGCATCCCGGCCTCGTTCCAGCCCGCCGAATGCCAGATATAATTGGCCCCGGCATGCAGGACGGCGTTCATCGTCATGGCGCTTTCATAGCCAGCCTGCGCGTCAAACGTCTTGGCCCCGCCCAGCAGGTTACTGGTCCGCCAGGGCACGTTGTAGAACCGCGCCATCTGGCCGATCATGAAGTTCATCAAGGAAATCTCCGGCGTTCCTGCCATCGGCGCGCCGGATTTCATGCTGACGGTGGAAAGGTAGTGCCCATAGATCGCCGGGGCACCCTTGCGAATAACCTGGGTATAGGCCAGCGCCGACAGTGCCTCGGCATTCAGTTGCGCGACGGCCGGGGCGACCGAGGCGGGCGTATTCGCCCCACCCAGCACGAAGGGAGAGCACAGCACCGGCTGCTTGCGCTTGACGAAGGCACGCATGGCCGACAGCATCACCTCATCCCAGACAAGCGGTGAATTGCCGTTGCAATTGCCGGTGGTGACGGGGGTTTCCTCCATCACATCCGCGCCGAACAGAATTTCGCACATGGCCATCACATCCTCGGCGTTCTTTCCGCTGGTCGTCATGCCCATGAAGGTCTTGTCGGAATGCTTCATCGACGAATAGGTGATGTGCAGGTGCCGGTGGCTGACCTTCATGTCCATCGGTTCCACGATGTGGTGCGCCGTGGAATGCAGCGCAGGCGACATGTGCGACAGTTTGTGGAACATATTCAGGTCGGCGATGGTCGGCCAGCGGCGCACATCATCCAGATCACGGATAAAGGGCGCGCCGGTCATCGGAACAAAGATCGAATGCTTGCCCCCAAAGGGCAGGCTCTTTTCGGGGTTGCGCGCGCGGTAGGTCCAGCCCGAAGGGATGCTGGAGATCAGTTCGCGCACCAGCCCGCGATCAAGGTAGACCCGGTCGCCGACAACCTTGGCACCGGCACGCTTCCAGTCGGCAATCGCGATCTCGTCGCGAAAAATCACCCCGATTTCTTCCAGAATGGACATCGAGGCATTGTCGATCTGTTCGACCCTGCCCTGATCCATCACCTCGCAATCCGGGATGCCGCGCTTCAGCGCGGGAAGCATCTCGAAGTCTGGGGCCGCACGCAGGGCACGACGGGCACCACGGCCTCCGGCGCGGGCAGTTCTGGCGACTTCATTCATGGCGTCCCTCCTGGCGATACGGGTGGGGCCATGAGGCGCGGGACGGGCCCCCGCCACAGTCGCGGCTGCGAAGCGGATGGGCGATTTTGCGACATCCTGCGCACAGCGCCTTGTCAGCGAACGCAGGATGCAAGGGTTGCAGGCGCATTTCCCGGCATTTCCTGCTGAATGACAGATGCCGCGCGGTTTTATTCGCGCATCAACCCTCTGTTTTTCCGTCGCCACGATGCGGCTGTCCGGTTGCAAGTGCGAAATCCCAATCGGCGGAAGCGCGGATCAGGTCCAACAGCAGCCGCAGGCGCGCAGGCATCCGCCGGTTTCCGCTGGTCACAAAGCTGACGGGCATGAAAGGCGGCTCGCAATCAACCAGCTGCCGCACCAGATCACCAGACTGCAAATGGGCGAATACCTGATAGCTCAGGGCAAAGGTCAGCCCCCCCGCACGGCAGGCCTGGGCAATCGCGATGTCGGCGCTGTTGGTCGTAAAGGCCGGAGACGGGCGAAGCGTGACCGGCCCGCCCTTAGGAAAAAAGCTCCATTGTCCCGCCGGGGTCAGGGCGCGAAACCCGATCAGGCGATGGGCATGCAGGTCATCCGGCCGCATTAGCACAGGCGCTGCGGCAAGATAGGCCGGGGCACCCACCAGCACCCGGCGCACCGCCCCCACCTTTACCGCTATATCGGTGGAATCGGCCAGATGCCCGATCCTGAACGCCACGTCGATGCCATCTTCGACAAGGCTTTCAAAGCGGTCGCTGACCTGAAGATCGATCTCAAGCCTTGGATGCAAAAGCGCAAAGCGGGCAAGCAAGGGCGCGACATGAATGCGGCCAAAGGTGACCGGGGCCGTCACCACCAGCCTGCCGGTCAAATCCTTGACATTGCCTTCAAGGGCGGTTCTGGCCTCATCGAAATCGGCAAGAATGCCTCGGGCGCGATCCAGAAGGCGGGCGCCTTCGTCTGTCAGGCTGACCGCGCGGGTGGTGCGGCGCATAAGCTGTGCCGACAGATCATCCTCCAGCCCTGCAACATGGCGCGTCACCGCCGAAGTTGACAGGCCAAGCTTGCGCGCCGCTGCGGCAAAGCTGCCGTGGTCGGCAACCGCAACGAAACAGCGCATCATCTCCAACCGGTCCATGATTATCCCGCAAAATGCAATTAAGTAACGCACCTATACAGTATTCTCATTACAGGTCGCTTCAATCATCTGTGTTGGCACGGCGGACAAGAGGCCGCCACCTTCAGGAGATGAACCGATGTCCCGCATTCCCACCCCGGCCACCATCGAGACCGCGCCCGAAGCCGCGCGCCCGCTGCTCGAGGCCGTGAAGAAGCAACTTGGCAGCGTGCCGAATCTTTTCCGCATCGTCGCAAACAGCCCGGCTGCCCTGGAGGGCTACCTTGGGCTGAACGGTGCTCTTGGCAAGGGCAAGCTGACCCATGCAGTGCGCGAAGGCATTGCCCTTGCCGTCGCGCAGACCAACGGCTGCGGCTATTGTCTGGCTGCGCATACCTATCTGGGCACCAATCTGGTAAAGCTATCAGAGGCCGAGATCGCCATGAACCGCAAGGGTGGGTCGGGCAACATGAAGGCCGCCGCCGCAATCGGCTTTGCCCAAAGCATCTCGAAAAACCGTGGCATTGTGTCGGATGCTGAACTTTCCGCCGTCCGTGCCGCGGGCTATTCCGATGCTGAACTGGTCGAAATCGTGGCCCATGTCGCTTTGAACACGCTGACCAACTACGTCAACGAGGTTTTTGGCACCGAGGTCGATTTCCCGGCTGTTGCCGTCAACGCCTGATCTCCCGACCGGGGGGCAGCCACAGCGCCCCGGTCCCACCCCAAGGAGCCCGCCCATGAGCCGCCCGCCCTTCCCCCCCTTTACCGCCGAATCCGCCGCCCAAAAGGCCCGCATGGCCGAAGACGCCTGGAACAGCCGCGATCCGGCTCGCGTGGCGCTGGCCTATACCGAGGACAGTCTTTGGCGGAACCGCTCTGAATTCCTTCAGGGCCGTATCGCGATCAGCGCCTTTCTGACCCGCAAATGGGCGGTCGAGCATGATTATAGGCTGATCAAAGAGGTCTGGGCCTGGCAGGGCAACCGTATTGCCGTGCGCTTTGCCTATGAATGGCGCGACGGCGTTGGCAACTGGTTCCGCAGCTATGGCAACGAAAACTGGGAATTCGATGCCGCCGGCCTGATGGCTCGCCGCATCGCCTCGATCAACGATCTGGCCATTGCGGCGTCAGGGCGCCTGTTTCATTGGGCCGATGGCCCGCGTCCGTCCGATCACCCCGGCCTGACCGAATTGGGACTGTAGCGGCATGGCGAACGATGATTTCACCTATGCCAGCGACATTGCCTTCACGCCCACGGTGAAGGCCTTGCAGGAACAGCGCGGTTCGCGTGCAGCCTATGCCAGACAGGAGGCGGCGGGCGGCTGGCAGACGGTGGTGACGCCTGATCTTGCCGCCTTCGTGGCACAGGTCCGCACGCTGTATGTCGTTACCGGCAACCCGCTGGGCTATCCCTATGCCCAGCACCGCGGCGGGCCGAAAGGCTTCCTCAAGGTGCTGGGGCCGCGAACCCTTGGCTTTGCCGATCTTGGCGGCAATCGACAATATATCACCCAGGGCAACCTGATCGACAATCCACGGGCATTCCTGTTTCTGATCGACTATGCGCGCCAGCAGCGTGTGAAGATCTGGGGCCGCGCACGAATGGTCGAGGATGACAGCGCCCTTCTGGCACACCTGTTCCATGAGGATGCCAAGGGGCGGCCGGAGCGGGCCTTTGTTTTTGACATCCTTGCCTGGGACGCGAACTGCCCGCGCCACATTCCGCCGCTTCTGGACCCGGATGACGTGATCGAGGCCCTTCGCAGCCGGGATGCGCGGATCGCTGAACTGGAAGAGGCGCTTCGAGGTGCAACGCACGGCGCAAACCCGGGGCAGAACCGCCCCGCCTAGCGGAATGGACCTGTCTCTGGCGGGTCGGCTATCTACACATCATGGCGTCAGGATCAGTCGTTGCTGGCTGCATTTCATCAATCTGGCAAATTTCTCAGATGCTGGTATCGCCACATGATTATTGCACCGATCTCAGCGCCGGATAGGTCGCCTGGAATGCATGGTATCCATCGTCGAAAATGGCTGTCATGTCAGCAACAGGATCAATCGTCTCGCGCGAGTCTGGCGTCGTCATGATGCTTTGCGGGCTGACGCCGGTGGCCGCTGCCATGCCCAGCCGCGCGGCCCCCAGCGCCGCGCCAAATTCTCCACCAGCGGGCAGGCGCAGCGGCAGGTCCAGAACCGTTGCGATCAGACGCAGCCAATAATGCGAGGCCGTTCCACCGCCGATGGCGATCAGACTATCCATGCTTGCGCCCGTTGCCTTCAGCGCCTCAAAACTGTCGCGCAGGCCAAAGGCAACGCCTTCCAGTACTGCGCGTGTCAGGTCGTCAACGGATGTGGCCAGCCCCAGCCCCGTGAAGCTGCCCCGAATATTCGCGTCGTTATGCGGCGTGCGCTCACCCGCCAGATAGGGCAGAAAGCGCACGCGCCCCGGCTTTTTCAGGCCGTCGCCCATTTGGGCCGTCAGGACCGCTGGCTTGCGGTCGGTGATGCGTGCGAGCCAGTTCAGACTGTCGGTGGCGGCCAGCATCACGCCCATCTGATACCAACGGCCCGGAAAGGCGTGGCAAAAGGTATGCACCGCTGTTTCCGGTGCCGGGCTGTAACCATCGCGCGCGACAAGCAGCACGCCCGAGGTGCCAAGGGAAACGAATCCCTGCCCTTCGTGCAAGGCACCGATGCCACAGGCAGCCGCCGCGTTGTCACCCGCACCGCCCGCAACGCTGACTGGTCCGCGCAGCCCCCATCTTGCCAGCAGCGACGGTCGCAGCCGCCCCGCTTCGTCACAGCCTTCGATCAGGGCCGGCATCTGTTCGCGGCGCATATGGCCCGCCTCAAGCAAGGTCTCAGACCATTGACGCGCGCCCACATCCAGCCAGGAGGTCCCCGCGCTATCTGACATGTCAGCCACGAAATCGCCGGTCAGATAGTGGTTGATAAAGCCTGCGGGCAGCAGAACCCGGGCAATCCGGGCATGAACCTCTGGCTCATTCTCGCGCAGCCACTCCAGCTTGGGCGCGGTGAACCCGGGGAACACGATGTTTCCTGACAGGGCACGCACTTCGGGCATCGCGTCAAGCCGCGCGGCTTGGGCGTGCGATCTGGTGTCATTCCACAGGATGCACGGGCGCAGCACCTGCCCTGCACCATCCAGCAAGACAGCGCCGTGCATCTGGCCGGAAACACCGATGCCCCTTAACTCGGCAAAGGCCGGGAACTTTGCGCGCAACTCTTCTACCGCACCGTCGAGGGCCGCGATCCAGTCGGACGGATCCTGCTCTGACCAGCCCGGAAACGGGCGCCGGGCCTCGTAGGAGCGTTCGGTCGCCCCGACGGGGTTGCCAGCGGCATCCACCAGCAACGCGCGAAGCCCGGAAGTTCCCAGATCGATTCCGAGAAAAGTCATTCAATTGGCTCCAAGAAAGTTTTGCAGGGTCGCGTTCATACCATCGCGATACATCATCGTCAGCCAATGCTCGAAAGGTTCGGCAAAGGCCCGGGTCTCGGCCAGATCGCCGTAAAACTGGCGCAGGTCCAGCCAAAGGCGCGGGTTCCGGCGCGCCAGTTGCGCTTGCGCGGTCAGCAGCGGCCAGAACGGGTCGTTCGGTTCGATCGTGCTGCCATCATCGCGGGTGCCCTGACACATCCGCGCCCAGGCGGCTTCGACCAGGGCCAGACCACGCACCGGAAAGCCCGCCTTCACCCCATCGCGCACCGTGGGCAGAACCATCCCGCTGTGACGCGACGATCCGTCAAACGCCACCCGGCGCACAGTGTCCACAATGGCGGGATTGGCAAAGCGGCTGTCGATCAGGTCCAGATACTGCGCCGGCGTCATGCCCGGCACCGGGGTGACATGCGGCAAAATCTCTTCCTCGGCAACCTTGCGGAACATGCCGTGGATCAGCGGGTGCGCCATCGTCTGCGAGATGGTGGTCATACCCATCACCTCGGCGACGGCAGCGATCACCTGATGCCCGGCGTTCAGGATGCGGATCTTCTGCGCCTCATAGCCGTGAACATTGTCGGTAAAGGTAACCCCCACCCGCTCCCACGGCGGGCGACCGGCGCAAAAGGCGTCTTCGATCACCCATTGGCGAAAGTTCTCATGCGTGACGGGGGCGGCATCCTGGATGCCATAGCGCTGCACCAGGTCCAGTTCGGCCGGCCCCGTGGCAGGCACAATACAATCGACCATTGCATTCGGAAAGCTGCAACTGGAAGCAATCCAGTCGGCCAAGTCCGGGTCAGAGGCGCGGGCCAGCGACACCAGCGTTTGCCGCAACACCGCGCCATTGCCTTGCAGGTTGTCACAGCTTTGCACCGTGAAGGGGCCTGTCCCGTGATCCCGGCGCAGGCGCAACGCCGCCGCAATCGCGCCAAAGGCGGTGCGGGGGGTCAGGGGGTTGGCGGCATCGAACTGCATGTCAGGGTGGCCCGCATCAAAAGCCTTGGTAACCGGATCAATGTAATAGCCGCCTTCCGTGACAGTCAGCGATACGATCCGAATGGCCGGATCGGCCATCTGGGCAATCAGCGGGCCATTGCCCTCAGCCACTGGGACATAGCCGATCATCGAACCCACCACCTCGGCCGATTGGCCCGAAGGGTCCAATTCGATCAGGGTGGTCAGGTAATCCTGCGCTGCAAGCTTGTCGCGCTGGGCGGCGTCAAAGGCGCGCACGCCCGCGCCGATGATGCCCCAGTCCAGTGCAAGGCCTTGCTGCATCAGCCGGTGCAGATACCACGACTGATGCGCCCGATGAAAGTTGCCCAGCCCGATATGCACAATGCCGGGGGTCAGCCCGGCGCGGTCATAGGTTGGACGCAGGACGGTTGCGGGCAATTTGCCAAGCGTGGCGTTGCACAGGGCTATCATCTGATACCTCTTTGAAATTCCTGCGGGATCAGCGCATCAAACGCTTGCGACAGGGTGCCGATCAACTGGTCCGCCCCCGCCACGCGCAAAATGGCTGCATGTTCCTCGCGCCGCCCCGCAAGATGACTGCCACCGACAAAGCCGACCGCCCGCATACCTGCCGCAACCGCGCCCTTGATGCCATGCGGAGAATCCTCCAGCACGGCACAATGGCGCGGGTCCACTCCCAGTTGCCGGGCTGCCAGCAAAAACACATCGGGCGCAGGTTTGCCATGGCGCACCTGATCGGCACTGAAACAGCGTCCCTCGAAGTACCCCGACAGACCGGCGCAATCCAACGTCATGGCCAGCCGCCGCACCGAGGCGCCCGAAGCGATTGCCACCGCAATCCCGGCCCTGTCCAGTGCCGTCAGCAGCGCCTCGACCCCGTCGATCCGGGGCAGGCCTGCGCTATAAGAGGCAAACAACCGCGCCTCCATCCGGTCGGTGAAACCGGGGGGGCAGGGCCGGCCAAGGCTGGCCTCGACATCGCGGACGATCTGCGACAGCGACACGCCCAGATACTTGCCCCCCACCTCGGCCGCCGTCACATCCGTCAGGCCCGAGGCCCGGATCTCGGCCGCGACCGCCTCTAGCGAGAGGGGTTCGCTATCGACAAGGCAGCCGTCCATGTCAAAGATGACGGCCCTGATCGCGGACGGCGTGCCTTCTTTCAAATGCGCCGCTCCGACTTGCGGTCAAACAGCCGGACGTTGGCAGGGTCGATCAGGAACCCGATCTCGCTGCCCGGCCGCGCGGCGATGCGATCCTTGACC
>CALRKX020000082.1:0-8358 GCA_943368305.1 Erythrobacter sanguineus | reverse complement strand
TGGCCATGCCGAACCCGAGTTTCGGAGGTCTGAGCCTGCCATGTGGCAAGAAGCCATAGGCCAGAACCGTTTGGGCCGCCAGAATCGTCGCAAGCTGCATCGCATCGGTCTTGGCCAGTCGCGCCTCGCCCCCCAACAGGAAGCACGAGGCCAACATCACCCCCGCCAACAGCGCCGCCCCATCGCCCATCACCCGGCGGGCGATGACGACCGTCAGCCCGACCGAGGTCACCGCCCCGAACAGCGACACCAACCGATAGGCCCAGATGTTTTCGCCCTGCCCGGTCAAACCGGCCACCGCCGCCTGCAACCAGTAAATACCGACGGGCTTTTTATAACGCGGCTCATCCCCCAGCCGGATGTCGATCAGATCGCCAGAAGCCAGCATCTGCGCCGAAGACTGGGCAAAGCGCGCCTCATCCCGGTCAACCGGCGGCAGGCTGAAAAAGCCGGGCAAGGCCAGCACCAGCATCACCAGCATCGCCGCCACCGGCGCGCGCCATCCTGCCCAAGTCGCTGCCATCGCGATCTCCTGCCGTTTACAGGGGTGTAGCGCCAAACCGGAGCGAACGGAACCGCTGGACAATAATGTCCTGCGAAACCATGGTCCGCCCATGCAAAACGCCGTCCTTCGCCTGTTGAAATATCTGTTCCTCGGGTCGTTCCGGGGGCTGTTGATCAGCGGCGTCCTCATCGCGATCGTTCTGCTGACGGGGGGCCGTGTGGAAAAGACGGGTGATCGCCTGCAAATCGCCCTGCCCGTGCTGGCCCTGGGATGTGCTGCCGCAAATGGCGAGGCGGTGGAATACGGCCTGCGCTATCTGGTGATGTTCGGGCTGGCCCATGGCAGCAAGGCGGCTCTGGGGAATGAACCGATCAACCGCCGCCCGCATGGCGGGGGCAAGGGGATGCCCTCGGCCCATACTTCAACCGCCGCATTGGGGGCATCGCGTCTGGTCGGCGATTGCCTGTCGGGCAATCCTGTGGCGCAGGTGGTTGCGATTCTGGGCACGGGTCTGGTGGGCGGATCGCGGATCGCGGTGGGCGCGCATGATCTGTGGCAGGTGCTTGCGGGCGCGGTTCTGGGGCTGGCTTGCGACCGTGTGGCCCGGCGCGGCATCCGCTTGCGGCGCTGGTTGGCCAAGTTTCTGGGCCGGGCTTAACCTAATCCTCAACCTTCGCTGCAATCCTTTGTCCGATCAAAGGACGAGGGGCCATGGACAAGATCAGCGTTATCGGCGGGGCAGGCTTCATCGGCACGGCGCTTTGCCGTCTGTTGGCCAGCGCCGGGCAAGAGTTTGAGGTGATCGACCTTGTGCCCAGCCGCCTGTGTCCCGGCCAAAGCCGGATCGCCGACATCCGTGACCCGGACGCCCTGTCTGCCGCTCTGTCTGGGCAGGTGGTGGTTCACCTGGCTGCCGCCCACCGCGATGACCTGCGCGACCCGGCGGAATACTTTCGCACCAATGTCGATGGCACGCACAACATCTGCCAACTGGCGGCGCAGCGCGGCATCGGGCAGATTGTCTTCACCTCTTCCGTTGCGGTCTATGGGGCCGCCCCCCCCAAAACCAATGAAACCGGAGCCATCGCACCAGACACGCCCTATGGCCAAAGCAAGGCCGAGGCTGAGCAGGTTCTGCGCGACTGGCAGGCGCATACGGACGGATCGCTGACCGTTTTGCGCCCCACCGTGGTGTTCGGCGCGGGGAACCGGGGCAATGTGCATCGGCTGCTGGCCCAAATCGCCGCGAATGAATTCGTGATGGTCGGCGACGGTGCCAATGCCAAATCAATGGCCTATGTCGACAATGTCGCGGCTTTTCTGCTTGCGGCCCTAGGCCAGCGCCCCGATGCGGCGGTTTACAACTATGCCGACGGGCCCGACATGACGATGGCGATGCTGGTGGAACACGCCCGACAGCGCCTTTTGGGGCGGATAGGCACCGGGCCACGCATCTCCTTTGCACTGGGGATGACGCTTGGGCGGCTGGCCGACAGACTGGTACGCGCGACTGGCCGGGGCCGCCCGGTCAACGCGGCCCGGATAGAGAAGTTCTGCGCCGAGACCACCTTTGTCCGGGCGGCAGAGTTGCCCGGATTTACCGCCCCGTTCACCTTGCAGCAGGGGTTGGATCACCTGCTGTCAGCAGAATTCCTGCGGGACGATCCGCCGATGACCCTGCTTGCCGCTGAATGATCAGCCGTTCTCGCGCAGGATTGCCCCGGCCAGATAGAGCGAGCCACAGATCAGCACCCGCGCGTCGGGGGAGGTTGCGGCAATCTCTGCCAAGGCTGCGGCAACCGATGGTGCCGCCCCTGAGGGAATGCCGACCGACAATGCGGCGTCGCGGGTCACCTCGGCGGGAAGGGTGTTCTTTTCGCCGGGAATCGATACGGCGTGCAGCCGGGTCGCATGGCCCGACAGGGCGCGCATATAGCCCGCCACATCCTTGGTGTTCAGCATCCCGCAGATCAGATGCGTCTCGCGCGCGGGCATCCGGGCCAAGGTTGCCGCCACCGCCTCGCCACCCGCGGGGTTATGGCCACCGTCCAGCCAAAGTTCGACCTTGGGCGCAAGATCAACCAGCGGCCCGGTTTTCAACCGCTGCATCCGGGCTGGCCAGAAGGCGCGGCTGACGGCGGCCTCACAAGATGCCTCGTCCTGTCCCAAGGCGCGCAGGGCGGCAATCGCGGCACCTGCGTTCTGAATCTGATGCGGGCCGGGCAGATTGGGCAAGGGCAGGTCCAACAGGCCATTTTCGTCCTGATAGACCAGCCGCCCGCGTTCTTCCCAGACGTTCCAATGTTGGCCAAAGGCCAGAACCGGCGCACCAAGGCGGGCAGCACGCGCCTCGATCACCGCCAGTCCCTCCTCGCTTTGCGGACCAACGATCACCGGCACGCCACGTTTCAGGATTCCAGCCTTTTCACCGGCAATCTTGCCCACAGTATCCCCAAGAAAATCGACGTGATCCAGCGAAACGGGGGTGATGATGGTCAGGGCGGGCTGATCGACCACATTTGTTGCATCCAACCGCCCGCCAAGCCCAACCTCCAGCAAAGTCCAGTCGGCCGGGGTGCGGGCAAAGGCCAGAAAGGCCGCGCAGGTGGTGATTTCGAAGAAGGTGATCTCTTCGCCGCCATTGGCCTGCACGCATTCATCCAGCAGGGCGGTCAGCGCGGGTTCGGAAATCAGCTCTCCCGCCAGCCGGATTCGCTCGTGAAACCGGGCAAGGTGCGGCGAGGTATAGGCGTGAACCTTGTCGCCCGCCGCCTCCAGCCCCGCGCGGATCATCGCCTGGGTGCTGCCCTTGCCGTTGGTTCCGGCAATATGGATCACCGGCGGCAATTTGCGCTCTGGGTGGTCCAATGCTGCCAAAAGACGATGAACCCGATCCAAGGTCAGGTCGATGATCTTCGGATGAAAGGTCATCATCCGGTCCAGAATCAGGTCAGAGGTGGTCACTTTTCTTCCGCCATTACCGCAGGTTCACCGGGCGGCGGCAGGTCGCCCTTTACCGCCGGGGGCTGGCCGGTCAGCATTCGCAGAATGGTGATCAGTTCTTCGCGCAATGCTTTGCGATGGGTCACGCGGTCAAGCATGCCGTGGTCCAGCAGGTATTCGGCGCGCTGGAACCCTTCGGGCAGCTTTTCGCGGATGGTCTGTTCGATCACGCGCGGCCCGGCAAAGCAGATCAGGGCGTTGGGTTCCGAAATCTGCACATCGCCCAGCATGGCATAGCTGGCCGTCACGCCACCTGTGGTCGGGTGGGTCAGCACCACGACATAGGGCAGCCGGGCCTCTTTCAGCATCTGCACCGCCACGGTGGTGCGCGGCATCTGCATCAGCGACAGGATGCCTTCCTGCATCCGCGCGCCCCCGGCGGCGGCAAACAGAACCAGCGGGCGCTTCAGTTTCACCGCCCTCTCGGCGGCGGCAACAATGGCATTGCCGACATACATGCCCATGGAACCGGCCATGAAGCTGAAATCCTGCGCGGCCGCAACGATAGGGGTGCGGCCCACTTCGCCCTCGGCCACCAGCATCGCCTCTTTGGTGCCGGTAGCTTTCTGGGCAGCTTTCAGACGGTCGGGATATTTCTTCTGGTCACGGAAATGCAGCGGGTCGGCGACAGGCTCTGGCACCTTGACCTCGACGAAAACGCCGGTGTCGAACAGCGCGGAAAAGCGGTCATGCGGGCTGATCGCCATATGGTGATCGCAGTTCGAGCAGACATTCAGGTTCGCCGCAAGTTCGCGGTGAAACAGCATGGTTCCGCATTCTGGGCATTTGGTCCACAGGTTCTCGGGCACCTCGCGCCGCGAAAACAGCGAGTTGATCTTGGGCCGGACATAGTTCGAAATCCAGTTCATCGGATCGCTCCTCGCGTGACGTCAGCCCTGATCAGATAGCCGCCGGGGCACAGGATT
Organism: Erythrobacter sanguineus; assembly: GCA_943368305.1. GTDB lineage: Bacteria > Pseudomonadota > Alphaproteobacteria > Rhodobacterales > Rhodobacteraceae > Fuscibacter. The sequence continues at coordinate 3,924 of CALRKX020000082.1, read as the reverse complement.
GCAACGGCGGCGGGTCAGGCCAGCAACCGTTCGCCTTGTTGTCCGATGACGGCGGCCTTGATGATAACGCCCTCGGGCTGATCGGTGGCAAAGGCCACTTCGGTGAACTGCTCGGTCCGGCCCATGCGGGGGGTTTCCGTCAGGATACTGTGAATGGCCCCCTGCTGACTGGCCAGATGGCGGACCAGCGCGGTATCGCCCGCCGCCCGCAAGCGTGCGGCGCGATCGCGGATCACCGGGCCGGTCAGTTGCGGCATCCGCGCCGCCGGGGTGCCCTTGCGCGGGCTGAAGGGGAAGACATGCAGGAAGGTCAAGCCGCAGTCGTCCACCAGCTTCAGGCTGTTGTCGAACATCGCCTCAGTCTCGGTCGGAAAACCGGCGATGATGTCGGCTCCGAACACCATATCGGGGCGCAAGCGGCGCGCCTCTTCACAGAACCGGATGGCATCATCGCGCAGATGGCGGCGCTTCATCCGTTTCAGGATCATGTCATCACCCGCCTGCAACGACAGGTGCAGATGTGGCATCAGGCGCGGTTCGGTGGCGATGGCCTGCATCAGCATGTCATCCGCCTCGATCGAGTCGATCGAGGAAATCCGCAGGCGCGGCAGGTCGGGCACCAGTTTCAGGATGCGCATGACCAGATCGCCCAGACGTGGCTGGGCGGGCAGGTCGGCACCCCAGGAGGTCAGGTCAACCCCGGTCAGCACAACCTCCAGAAAGCCCTTGTCCACCAGGCGCTTGATCTGCTCGACCACCACCCCGGCTGGAACAGAGCGCGAGTTGCCCCGGCCAAAGGGGATGATGCAGAAGGTACAGCGATGATCGCAGCCGTTCTGCACCTGAACATAGGCGCGCACCCGGCCGAATCCGTCGATCAGATGGCCCGCCGTTTCCTTGACCGACATGATGTCATTGACCTGCACCTTTTCGGTCGCGCCGATCAGGTCGGGCACACGCAGGGCATTCCAGGTTTCGGCCTGCATCTTTTCATGGTTGCCGATGACCTTCGTCACCTCGGGCATCGCGGCAAAGGTTTCCGGCTCGGTCTGGGCGGCGCAGCCGGTCACGATCACCGGGGCACCGGGGTTTTCACGCGCCAGACGGCGGATTTCCTGCTTGGCCTTGCGCACCGCTTCGGCCGTGACGGCACAGGTGTTGATAACCACGGCCCCCGAAACGCCTGCCGCTTCGGCCAGTTCCCTCATCGCCTCGGTCTCATAGGCGTTCAGACGGCAGCCAAGGGTGGAGAAAACCGGCGCGGTCATGCGTTCTGCGCCAGATATTCGGGGGACAACCAGCCGTCGAACACATGGGCCACCGGTCCGGTCATCCAGACGCCATCGTCGCGCCAGTCCACCTCCAGCACGCCGCCATCAAGTTCCAGCGCCACCTTGCGGCCCGTCAGCCCGCGCAGATGGGCGGCCACCGCCGTGGCGCAGGCTCCCGACCCGCAGGCCAGCGTGATGCCCGCCCCGCGCTCCCACACCCGCATCCGCAGGCGGTCGGGACCGATCAGGCTGGCGAATTCCACATTGGTGCGCTGCGGAAACAGCGGATCATGTTCATAGCGCGGGCCAAGAACCGGCAGGTTCACATCGGCAGCGTCGGCGACGAAAAAGACGCAATGCGGGTTGCCCATGCCCACCGCGACCGGCGCCCCCGGCAGCGGCAGGTTCAGAACATCCGTATCTTGCGCCAAAGGCACCTCGGCCCAGTCAAGCTGCGGCGGCCCCATGTTAACTGACACCCGGCCATCAGGCAGGCGCACCGCCAACAGCCCTCCGCGTTGGGTGACAAGGCTGATCGCCTGTTTGCCCAAGGCCGCCATCACATAATCCGACACGCAACGCGTGGCATTGCCACAGGCCCCGGCACGGCTGCCATCGTTGTTCCAGAAATCCAGCGCGAAATCGGCGGTGTCGCTATCCCGTATCTCGGCCAACTGGTCAAACCCCACGCCGCGATTACGGTCGCCCAACGCCCGCGCCAGCGCAGGCGTGACCATTGCCGCCCCGCCCTGCCCGCGCGAGTCGATCACGACGAAATCATTGCCTGCCCCATGCATCTTCATGAAACGCAGGCCGGTTTTTGGGGTCTTGTCTGTCATCTGCCCCATATACGCTTGTGACCTTGATGATTCCAGAGGTCAGCAGATTGTCCCTTGCACCTTGCAGGCGATCAGACTATTGCCCCCTCCCACGGATGGGCCGTTAGCTCAGTTGGTAGAGCAGCTGACTCTTAATCAGCTTGTCGAAGGTTCGAATCCTTCACGGCTCACCATCCGTCTTCCCTGTATCAAGCCGATGAATTTACGCCCGATTCGGGCTTGACGCCCCTGCGCAGGTTCCGTATTGGGCGGCTGCGTGGGGCCGGTAGCTCAGTTGGTAGAGCAGCTGACTTTTAATCAGCGGGTCACAGGTTCGAATCCTGTCCGGCTCACCACCGCCTGATTTGTCAGGCAAAATTGCCAAGTGCCGAAAACGGCGCTGAATCTTTCTCAAGTGACAATCAGATTGAATAAACCCGTGATTTCGCGGGCCTCGCTGCGTTTCGGCGGGCATGAAAACGCCTTGCCGACAGGGTCGACGCAATGCGGCCTTGTTGCGCAGCTCTCCTTTGCGGCTGCAATCCCGGTAATGAACGCGGCTCTTGCCTGCTCGCTTGCCATTCCTCTGGCACGCGATCACATTGTTTTCTCGACCTTCTTCCTTATTCTCCCTCTGCCCGAGGCCCGATTTATGAACCGAAACTTTGATGCAGTCCTGCGCTATTGGCGCGCATCTTTGGCCGATGGCGCCTTGGGCAAGGGCAAGTTCAACCTTCGCGACCGAAGCCGGCTCATCGAACTTGCGCCGGAATCGCTGCAAAGTGGCGAGGTGTCCATGGCTACGGTCAACCTGCTATTCAGGGATCAGCCCAAGGCGGAAAAGATCGGCGTGCGCCTTTGGCCGCTTGTGGCAGCGCGGCGGCTGTCGCATGGCGCGGCGATGGGGGATGGTCTGCCAGAGCTGGTGGCGCCTATCGTCACCTCGGCCCAGATCGACCGCGAGGGGCGCATTCAGCCGCAGCGCAGCGTGATTGCGCGCGACGTGCTGACACCGCTGCCCTCTGATGAGTTCACCATCGGCACCCTTGGCGCGCTGGACGAATTTCTTGCGGCAGAGCCGCTTCGTCTGCACAATCCCTACGATTGGTCGGCCTATTTGGCGCATTGCCGCAAGATGCTGAATGCCGTCACCAAGGGATGGCCTGAAGGAGATCAGGATTACCGGCCAGCCGGTTATGGCTTGTTGGAAGCTGCCGAGGATACCTCGGCCACGGTGCGCAACATTCTTGATCTTTACGACAAGCTTCTTGCCGATCATCCCGAGGTGCCCCTTCTGGCAAGACTTGTTGCCCCGACGCAGGGAGCGCCCTGTGATCCAGCGGTGGAAACGTCGCTAGCCCGGCGCCTTGGTCATTCCAACCCTCGCTTCCCGCTGGCACAACAACAACGGCAAGTGCTGGCCTGGCTGGACGCGGCCACGCAAGGTGAGGTCATCGCGGTCAATGGTCCACCGGGAACGGGCAAGACCACGCTTGTCCTGTCGGCTGTGGCAGGGCTGTGGGTTCGTGCGGCGGCAGCGGGTGGCGACCCGCCAGTGATCGTCGCGGCATCCTCGAACAATCAGGCCGTGACCAATATCATCGACGCCTTCGGCAAGGATTTCGCATCTGGCGAGGGACCTTTCGCCGGGCGATGGCTGCCAGGTATCGACAGTTACGGTATCTTTCTGCCTGCGAACTCTCGCAAGCAAGAAGCTGGCGAAAAATATCAGACCGAAGAGTTCCAGACGCGGATGGAAACCGTGGAGGGCTTTCAAGCGGCAAGCGACGCCTGGCTGACTGCCGCGCGCGCGGCATTGCCAGAGTGCAAGGGCG
>CALRKX020000081.1:0-8386 GCA_943368305.1 Erythrobacter sanguineus | reverse complement strand
AATGTCCATGCCGCCGACAAAGCCGACCGTGCCGGTTTTCGACGCCTTGGCCGCCATGATGCCAACGAGGTAGGAGCCTTCTTCTTCCTTGAAGACCACCGATTTCACGTTGGGCTGTTCGACCACCATGTCGATGATGGCGAATTTGGTGTCGGGATAGTCAGGCGCCACGATGTTCAGCGCATCGCTAAAGGCAAAGCCCGTCATGACGATGGGGTTCGCTCCGCTTTCGGCCAGTTGGCGCAGAGCTTGTTCGCGCTGCGCTTCGGATTGCATTTCCAGCTCTTTATAGGTGCCACCAGTTTCCTTGGCCCATTTCTCGGCCCCGTTGTAGGCGGCTTCGTTGAAGGATTTGTCGAACTTGCCGCCAAGGTCAAAGATCAGCGCCGGTTCGGCCATGGCGGCCGCAGAGGTCAGCGCCAGCGTCGCGGCTGCGCCCAGAAGGTGCTTGAGAATGGTCATGGTAATCTCCCGGTTACAAGGTTTGTTGCCCCGTTGTCACCGCCCGATCCGGACGACATGCAGCGGGTTCCGGACCATAGTAGGGGAAAACCTGACCGAAGGGTCAACAGAAATCTGGGGCCGGGTCGCGGGCCGGGCGCTTGCGCGCTAAACTTCTTGGGGAAAAGCGAAAATCAGGATCAGCGCATCCTCGGTCTCGCCACCGGGGGCATGGTAATAGCCGCGTCTTTTGCCGGCCTGGGTGAAGCCTGCCGCAAGGTAAAGCGCCTGTGCGGACTGGTTCGAGGCAGCCACCTCCAGAAACGCCGATTCGGCGCGGCGCTGCCGCGACTCTGTCAGGAAGGCTTGCACCAACTGGCGACCCTGGCCATGGCGGCGGGCGGCGGGGGCGACGGCAAGGGTCAGCAACTCGGCCTCTTGGGCAACGACGCGGCCCAGAAGGAAGCCGTCGCGGGTGGTGAGGGCAAAGGTGGCGGGATTGGCCAGAAGATCGGCGAATTCCTGCGCCGACCATGGGCGCGGGGCGGTGAAACAGGCGGCGTGCAGGGCGGCCATATCCTGCGGTGTCATGGCAGGATCACCGGCGGCGGGTCGGACGGCGGGGCGGCATCGGCGCCGCGCAGGTAGAAGGGGGCGGGGCGTGGTTGGGCCGTGCCAAGGCGGCTGGCGGCGATTTCGGCGATGGCTTGCGCGAGCGGCATGGCGGCGGGCAGGCCGCCGGGCGCGGCCGATCCGGTCAGCGGGCCTGCGGGAAGGGCCGAGGCGGGGGCAAGCGTGGCGGGGCCGGGGCCGGTGGCGGTGAAGGGCTGCAGATAAACCTCATCCCGCCGGGCATCTTCGGCGACGGTCAGGGGGCGGGGCAGGCCATGGGCCAGCGCCTCGAGCCGGGTCACGCCGATGGCGGGGATGCCAAGGCCAAGGGCCAGCCCGCGCGCTGCCGCCACGCTGATGCGGACGCCGGTAAAATTGCCCGGCCCGGTGCCCACCCCGATGGCGGCCAGATCATGCCAGCCGATGCCGCCTTCGGCCAGCAGCTCTTGCAGCAGGGGCATCAGGCGTTCGGCCTGCCCCTTGTCCATCGCCTCGGTCTTCAGGAACATGCGCCCCCCCGACAGCAAAGCGGCGGCGCAATGCGCCGCCGATGTGTCGAATGCCAGAATGGCCTTAGGCGGCAACGGGACGAACCTCGGTCACCTCGGGGATATAGTGGCGCAGCAGGTTTTCGATGCCCATTTTCAAGGTGAGCGTCGAAGACGGACAGCCAGCGCAGGCGCCCTTCATGTGCAGGTAAACCACCCCACGGTCGAACCCGTGGAAGGTGATGTCGCCACCATCCTGAGCCACTGCGGGGCGGACGCGGGTATCGAGCAGTTCCTTGATCTGGCTGACGATGTCGCCATCGGGGCCGTCATGCGTGGCATGGGCCGCCTGACCCTCACCTTCAATCGCGGGCGCGCCGGACTGATAATGCTCCATGATGGCGCCCAGAATGGCGGGCTTGATATGCTGCCATTCGGTGTCGTCGGCCTTGGTCACGGTCACGAAATCGGTGCCAAGGAAGACCCCGGTCACACCCGCAACTGCAAACACCCGTGCGGCGAGCGGCGATTTCGCGGCGCTGTCGGCATTGGGGAAATCGGCAGCCCCCATTTCCAGCACAGACTGGCCGGGCAGGAATTTCAGCGTGGCGGGGTTCGGGGTGGATTCGGTCTGGATGAACATGGCGGGGCTTCCCTACTATTCCGGTCGGATATGCGCCCCACCAAGCTCCGAGTCAAGGTCAGGCCCCAATCAATCACCCGGATCATTCGGCCGTGTAATAGGCGAACATCTGGTCGATTGCGGTTGGTTTGGCGAGTTTCCGGGCAGATTTTTCGGCAGGTGCGGGAACACCGGCTTCGGTGAAATAGGCCAAGCCGGGAACTTCGCTTGGCACAGCGGCAGGGCTGGCCGGTTTGGCGACACGGTTGGACATGATAAATCCTTTCGTCTGCCTCCCTGCCAAGGATATAGGGTTTTTGCTGCACCGCAGAAAGCCCTGGATGCGGGACAGTGCCTTGCGCCATGCGCATGACTTTGTCGGAGGATCAGGCGCCCAAAGCGGCCCTGAGTGCAGCCTGACAATGGATTTCAACCGTATCGAACACCGGAACCGGCACGTTCTGCGGACCCAGAAGCATCCCGACCTCGGTGCAGCCAAGGATCAGGCTGTCTGCCCCGGATTGGGCCAGACGGTGCGCAACCGCCTCGAATATGCGCTGCGAGCGTTCGGTGACGACATCCTTGCACAGTTCGTCATAGATGATGCGATGCACCTCGGCCCGGTCCTGCGGGCCGGGGATCACCGGGGTCAGGCCCGCCGCGCGCAGGGCATCGGTGTAGAAGGATTGCTCCATCGTGAAGGCTGTGGCCATCAGGCCGGGGTGGCGCAGGCCGGTTGCAACGATCGCCTGCGCGGTGGCCTCGGCAATGTGGATCAGGGGGATCGAAACCCCCGCCATCATCGGTTCGGCCAGCTTGTGCATGGTGTTGGTGGCCAGAACGATCATGTCGGCCCCGGCCTGTTCCAGCCGCCGTGCCTCTTGGTTCAGGCGCAGGGCAAGGGCATCCCAGTCGCCCGCGGCCTGCGCGGCGGCGATGGGGGCAAAGTCGACCGAACGCAGGATCAGCTCGGGCGAATGCAGCCCGCCCATGGATTCGCGCGTCAGATCGCACAGACGCCGATAGTAGGTCAGCGTCGAGGCGGCGGACATGCCGCCCAGAATGCCGATGGTCTTCATGGGCCTAGGTGATCGCCTCCAGCCGTTCCTTCGACATGTCGCCGGGCACGATGGTGATGGGCACGGGCAACGTGCCAGAGTTGCGGGTCAGGTGGCTGACCAGCGGGCCGGGACCGTTCTTTTCATTGCCCGCCCCCAGCACGAGGACCGAGACCTGAGTATCCTCTCGCACCTGCGACAGAATCTCGTTCACCGGATCACCTTCGCGGATGACCAGTTCGGGGTTCACCCCCTGCTTGTCGCGCATCCATTTGGCGAAGACCTCGAAATGCGCCTCGATCCGCTCGCGCGCTTCGGCGCGCATCAGATCGGCGACGCCCATCCAGTGCTGAAACTCATCGGGCGGGATGATCGACAGGATCTGAACGCCGCCGCCGGTATGCGCCGCCCGCATTGCCGCATAACGCATGGCATTCAGGCATTCGCGGGTATCGTCGAGAACGACGAGAAACTTACGCATGATTTCTCCCCTTGCGCGGCAATCATCGCCGATGGGCCTGCGAACCGCAAGCGCGGCGGCGACAAGAAAAAGCCCCCGGTCCGGGGGGAGCCGGGGGCACGGCCCAAATGGAGCGGGCCAGCGAGCGGGGACAGACGGGGGCGGGGTGCCCCCACGTGCAGACTGGCAGGGGAGTGAATCGATTCCGTGACGGGAATGGCTGACCCGCCCCATCGCTTCATGCCGCGGGGCTGCAAGAAGATTTGCAATCCCTGACCTTGCGCCCCGAGGTCGGCGGCATCATGTTTGCGGCAACTTGCTCTCTCTGCAGCGAAACTTTTGGTATGTTATGATGTTTCTCTTTCGGCTCTGGTTTCGCATCTGGTGGCGCCTGACAAAGCTGACTCTGTTTGTGCTGCTGGCGATCCTGCTTATTCAGGCGCTGGTACATTAAGGGTTACCCCCGCGAGCGGATCATCCCCACGATGTCCTTCGTCCGCTCCAATATCGGGCGGGCGATGGCTTCGGCGCGGTCGGCGCCGTTGCCTAGGATGCGGTCGATCTCGGCGGGGTCTTTCATCAGCCGGTTCATCTCGGTGGTGATGGGCGACAGTTTCGCCACCGCCAGATCGGCCAGCCTGGGCTTGAAGGTGCCGAACTGGGCCCCCGCGTTTTCGGCGATCACCTCGGCCACCGTCTGCCCCGACAAGGCGGCGTAGATGTTGACCAGGTTTTTCGCCTCGGGCCGGTCGCGCAACCCGTCAACCGAGCCGGGCAGGGGTTCCGGGTCGGTCTTGGCCTTGCGGATTTTGGCGGCGATCATGTCGGCATCATCGGTCAGGTTGATGCGGCTTTGATCCGAGGGGTCGGATTTCGACATTTTCTTGGTGCCATCGCGCAAGGACATCACCCGCGTTGCCGCGCCTTCGATCAGCGGTTCGACCACGGGGAAGAAATCGACCCCGTAATCGTTGTTGAACTTGATTGCGATGTCGCGGGTCAGCTCCAGATGCTGTTTCTGATCCTCGCCCACCGGAACCATGGTGGCGTGATAGGCCATGATGTCGGCGGCCATCAGGGAAGGGTATGCGTAAAGCCCAAGGCTGGCGGCCTCGGCGTTCTTGCCGGCGGTCTTGTCCTTGAACTGGGTCATGCGGTTCATCCAGCCAAGCCGGGCGACGCAGTTGAAGATCCATGCAAGCTCGGCATGGGCCGAAACCTGGCTTTGGTTGAACAGGATCGAGCGCGCCGGGTCGATGCCGGCGGCGATGAAGGCGGCCGCCCCTTCGCGGGTTTGCTGGCGCAGCTTTTCGGGGTCTTGCCAGACGGTGATGGCGTGCATGTCAACCAGGCAGTAGATCGTCTCGATCCCCTCATCCTGTTTTTCGACAAAGCGTTTCAACGCGCCAAGGTAGTTGCCAAGGGTCAGGCCGCCCGACGGCTGAATGCCCGAGAATATGCGGGGCGTGAAGCGGGCGCTGGCTTGGGTCTGAGGCGTTTGGACCGGCTCGGACATCTGGGGATCCTCTGGAAAGTTGTGTGCAAGGGGCTTATCGCTGGCGGCAGGGGGCGTCAATCAGGGCCCGTGGGAGTGCGCGATGCAGGATGACGACGATTATCAGCGGCCAGAGCCGATTTCGCCGTTGAACCCGGTGCCCTGGGTGGTGTGGCTGTTGGTGCTGCCAATGGTGGGTCTGGAGGTGTTCCTGTCGTTCAGGGATGGGCCGAGCGGGCTGGTGGCAAGTGGCTGGCGGTCGGCCTTCGTGCAGGAAATGGCCTATTCGCCGGTCTTCATGCGCGCCATGGTCGAGGCGCATCAATACCCGTGGAACGGGCTGTGGCGGCTGGTCAGCTATCCGTTCATTCATGTTTCGGTCAGCCACCTGCTGTTCGTGGCCGTGTTCCTGCTGGCCTTGGGCAAGTTCGTGGGCGAGGCGTTCCGCTGGTGGGCGGTGCTGGCGATCTTTGTGATTTCGGGCATCGTGGGGGCGCTGGTTTATACGGCGGTGCTGCCCAGCATCCAGACGCCGCTGATTGGAGGCTGGGTGCCGGTTTACGGGTTGATCGGGGGTGTCAGCTTCATCCTGTGGCACCGGCTGAGGCATGACGGGGCGAAGCGGTGGCGGGCGTTCACCATGATCGGGTCGCTGCTGGTGTTCCGTATTCTGGTGTCGCCCATCTTTGGCTGGGGCTGGGATGTCGTGGCGGAAATCCCGGCCTTTGTGACCGGGTTCCTGCTGTCCTATCTGGTATCGCCCGGTGGCGCGCGCGAGGTGTACGCGCGTCTGCGTCAGCGCTGACGGCGGAAGGATTGCAGGTCTGACAGGCGGAAGGCACCGATGGCAAAGCCGGTGCCGAAATAGCTGGTGATGCCCGCCGTGACCAAACCCGCCAGCGCCAGATAACGCCAGCCGTGGCTGGCCAGGGCCGGGGCCAGCGCCCAGGCAAGGGCGGCCAGAACCCCGCCCATCACCACGCAGGCCAGCAGGATACGCGGCAGGCGGGCCTTCATCCGATCGTCAAAGCGCGCCTCCTCGCCCATTTTGCGCGCACCGAACCACAGTTGCGCGGCCATGAACCATCCGGCAATGGTGGTGGCCCAGGCAGCGGCGGAAAAGCCGATCAAGGGCATGCCGCCAAAGGCGATGACGGCGTTGACGATCATGGAGATGACGGCAAAGCGAAAGGGGCTGCGGCTGTCTTCGCGGGCATAGTACAGCGGTTGCAGCACCTTGGTCAGCACAAAGGCGGGCAGGCCCACGCCGTAGATGGCCAGCACCAGCGCCGTGGCATCGGTATCGGCGGCGGTGAAGGCCCCACGTTGATACAGCACCTGCGTCAGCGGCCATGCAATCACCACCAGTGCCACGGCGGCGGGCAGGGTAAGGGCCAGGCCAAACTCGGTGCCGCGGTTGAAACTGGCGCGGCCCCCAACGGCATCGCCCGCGCGCAGGCGGCGGGCCAGATCGGGCAAAAGGACAGTGCCGATGGCGGTGGCCACGACGCCAAGTGGCAGTTGATAAAGCCGGTCGGCATAGACCAGCCACGACACGGCGCCTTCGGTATAGCTGGCGACCTGACGGCCAACGATCATGTTGATCTGCACCACCCCGCCCGCCAGCACGGCAGGGGCCGCGATGATGGCCAGACGCTTCAGTTCCGGCGTCAGGCGCGGCAGGCGCAGGTGATAGCGAAAGCCGACGCGGTGGGCCGAAACCATGGTGAAGGCCAGTTGCACCACGCCGGTGATGGGCACGCACCAGGCCAGCGTCATCCCCATGTTCCACCCGGCCCAGGTGGCCAGCCACATCGCGGCAATGAAGATCAGGTTCAGAAGAACCGGTACGAACCCGGCTTCGGTAAAATGGCCATAGGCGTTCAGCACGCCCGACAGCAACGCCACCAGCGAGATGAAGAGAATATAGTTGAACCCGATCTGGCCATAGATCACTGCCAGATTGAACCGTTCGTTCCCAACAAAGCCCGAGGCCATGGCCCAGACAAGAAACGGCATGGCAAGGGTGCCCAGAACCGAAAACACCGCCAGAATCGCCGCCATGCCGTTGAAGGCATCTTCGGCAAAGCCGCTGGCATCTTCGCCCGATTCCAGCTTTTTGGCGAACATCGGCACGAAGGCCTGATTGAACGCGCCTTCGGCAAAGAACCGGCGGAACATGTTGGGCAGCGAAAAGGCGACGTTGAAAGCATCGGCCATCGCCCCTGTGCCCAGATAGGCCGCCATCATCGCATCGCGCACAAAGCCCGCGCCGCGCGACAGCAGCGTCCATGCGCCCACCGTCAAGACGGAACGGATCAGGGGAATCGGCCTCATGCCTCGGCCCTTTCGACGCCTTCGATAAGGGCTTGCCGCAGCTTGCGGTCCAGCGCCTCTTGCTTGCTTTTGGCGTGCAGTTTCAGGCCGAACATGTCTTTGACGTAAAAACTGTCCACCACCTGGCGGCCATAGGTCGCGATCACCGCGCTGGCGATATAGATGTTGTTGGCGGCAAGGGTGCGGGTGAGGTCATAGAGCAGGCCGGGCCGGTCGCGGGTATCGACCTCGATGATGGTGTAGATTTCCGAGCCTTCGTTGTCGAAGGTGATGTGGGTGGGAAAGCGGAATTCGCGTTCGCGTTTCTTCACCTTGTCGCGGCCTGCAAGGGCCTGACGGGCCACCACCTCGCCTTTGAGCGTGCGTTCGATCATCTGGCGCAGGCGGGTCAGGCCCGCCACCTCATAGGGTTTGCCTTCGCGGTCCTGAACCCAGAACACCGCCGTCGCATAGCCGTCTTTCGAAGTATAGGTGCGGGCATCGACCACATTGGCCCCGACCAGCGCGAGCGCCCCGGCAAGGCGGGAAAAGATGCCCGGATGGTCGGCCAGCGCGAAACAGGCGCGGGTGGCATCGCGGCTGGGTTCGGGGTGCAGGTCGATCCTGATCTCGTCGTCGCCCAGACCGCGCAGCAGGCGGGCGAACACCTCTTGCGTATCGGTGGTCAGGCCCTGCCAATATGGCGCGTAATGGCGGCCGACCTCGGCGCGCAATTCGGCGGTGGGCCAACCGGCCAGACGGGCGCGAAGGGCGGCCTTGGCCTCATCCTCGCGCTTTTCGCGATTGAGGTTTTCAAGGCCCCCTTCCAGCGCATCAGTGGTGCTGGCGTGCAACTGGCGCACCAGCATGGCCTTCCAGTTGTTCCAGGTATCC
>CALRKX020000080.1:0-8406 GCA_943368305.1 Erythrobacter sanguineus | reverse complement strand
GTGCATGTCGCAGCCATAGGCCGCGATAACGCGGGGCCGCAGCGCATTCAGTATCCAAGAGGCTGTTGTGAAGGCCATTGTTCCGCCTGCGTAAACAAACCCGCCCAAGGCGTTTTGCGCGGGCACGAAATCTTCCTGTGTGATCAGGCGTTGATCCGGCCCGGCGGTGGGGCGGCGATCTTCGGGGAAGTCCCACGGAAAGATGGCATCGTCCCAATCGGAGCGGATGCGCCAGGCGTTGTTGATGGCGACGATCCTGTCAAATCCGGCGCGCGGCCAATCTGCGGCCCGAAGGGCCTGCGGGGCGGACCCCAGCATAAGAACCACCGTCACGATACGCCCCTGCCTGTTTTCATATCAGAGTTAGGGCATCGGCGTCGTTTGTCACCAAGGATCAGATGGAAAAGCTGGTGCCGCAGCCGCAAGAGGCGGTGGCATTGGGATTTTCCACCACGAACCGCGCGCCGATCAACTCTTCGGTAAAGTCGATCACCGCGTTTTGCAGGAAGGGCAGGGACACGCTGTCCACCACCACCTTTGCACCGTTCTTTTCCAGCACCAGATCATCCGCTGCCGGATCGTCCAGCCGGATGTCATACTGAAACCCGGAACAGCCGCCGCCCAGCACGCCGACGCGCAGGGGTTTGGCATCGCCGGTCAGTTCGGCAATCTCGGCCAGCCGGGCAAAAGCGCGGTCGGTCACACGGGGAGGCAGGGTCAAGGTCATGGTTTGTTCGCGTGTTCAGGGCCGGATGGGTTGAATATAAGGCGGCCCGAAGCCCCGAACAAGGACGAGCCGATGCTTGCCCCCTTTGCCTGCCAGCCCGAGGCCTCTCGGGGTCGGCTTTTTGAAGAACGGATGTCGTCTTTCCGCAGCCCGTTTCAGCGCGACCGCGACCGGATCATTCATTCCAGCGCATTCCGGCGGCTGAAACACAAGACCCAGGTGTTTGTTGAACATGAGGGGGATTATTACCGCACCCGCCTGACCCATTCGATCGAGGTGGCGCAGGTGGCGCGCACGATTTCGGGCGTGCTGGGCCTGAACACCGATCTGGCAGAGGCGATTGCACTGGCCCATGACCTTGGCCACACGCCCTTTGGCCATACCGGAGAGGATGCGCTGGAACTGCTGATGCAGCCCTATGGCGGGTTTGACCACAACGCGCAGGCGCTGCGGATCGTCACCCGGCTGGAAAAGCATTATGCCGATTTCGACGGGCTGAACCTGACCTGGGAAACGCTGGAAGGCATCGCCAAGCACAACGGCCCGGTGACAGGGCCGAACGCCGACAAGAAGCATGATGGCCCGCTGCCCTATGCGCTGGCCGAGGTGAATGCGATGTGGGATCTGGAACTGCATACCCACGCGAGTGCCGAGGCGCAGGTGGCCGCCATTGCCGATGACGTGGCCTATTCGCACCACGACCTGCATGACGGGCTGCGCTCTGGCCTGTTCACCGAAGATGACCTGATGGAACTGCCCGTCACCGGCCCGGCCTTTGCCGAGGTTGACCGCCTGTACCCCGGCCTTGATAAATCCCGTCGTCGGCATGAGGCGCTGCGCCGCGTCTTTGGCCGCATGGTCGAGGATGTGATTGCCGTGGCGCAGGGCCGGCTTGAGGCAGCACAGCCGAAATCGGTCGATGACATCCGCCATATGGGCACCACGATCATCCGGTTTTCCAAGCCGCTGTATCAAGAGTTGAAGGCGATCCGGTCGTTCCTGTTCACCCGCATGTACCGCGCGCCCTCGGTTGTGGCGATGCGGTCCGAGGTGACGCAGGTCTTCAACGGGTTGTTCACCCTGTTTCAAACCCATCCCGACCTGTTGCCTCAAGAGTGGCAGGCCGATGTGGCCTTGGCCAAGGACGATACCGCCCTTGCGCGGGTGCTTGCCGATTATGTGGCGGGCATGACCGACCGCTTTGCATTGCAAGAGGGCAAGCGGCTGCTGGGATGATCGGCGCGTGAGATCACGCACCCTACCGCAAACATTGAAATGGGGCCGTAGGGTGCGTGCTTTGCACGCACCGCGCCTAATGTTTGCGCGCCGCTGCGATCCAGAAGCCCACCAGCACCAGCGACAGGATCACGTTCCAGCCCGGCATCGAGATGCCGGCCATCGCCCATGCGATCTTGTCGCAAGCCGCAGGTGCGCCAACCGTGATGTCGGTGTTCAACAGGTCAGAGGCCGACAACCCCTCCATCGTGTTGACGGTGCAGGTGGCAAGACCCTCCCACCACTTTTGCTCCACACCCACATGGAACACGCCGATCGCCGCACTGGTCAGCGCGGCTATGGCCCCCAGCATTGGCAGCACCCGGCCCGGAATGGCCAACGCCAACGCCCCGATCACCACCGCCGCCATATGCGGATAACGCTGATACCAGCACAGCACGCAAGGCGCGAGGCCGCCGATATACTGGAAGGCAAAGGCCCCCATAACCAGCGCCAGCGACCCGGCGGCCGCGATCAGGATCAGGTGGTTGCGCGTCATCATGCCCTCATGCAAATCGCCAGATTGCCCAGCCGATGGCCAAGGCAGCCGTCAGGCCCGCCGCGATCCAGGCAAAGCGCCGCTCGACAAAGGCGGCCATGGCCATACCGTATTTCTGCAACAGCCAGGCCAGCAGATAAAACCGTCCGCCGCGCGCGATGATGGCCGACAGGATGAACCATTTCAGATCAAACCCGATCACCCCCGAAAGGATGGTGACCACCTTCATCGGCGGAATATGCGAAAAGCCAGAGGTCACCAGCATCAGAAGAATGGCCGCATCGCCGGTGCCGCCCTTCATCGCATCAAACTCGTCGATCTTGCCGGCGGCTTCCAGCATGGGGCGTGCCACAAGATCAAAGAAGTAATGCCCGATCACCCAGCCGAAGATGCCTCCCAGAACCGACATGACCGAGGCAATCAGCGCATAGCGCATCGCGCGCTCTGGCCGAGACAGGCACATCGGCACGAACAGCACATCGGCTGGAATCGGGAAGAAAGAGCTTTCTGTAAAGCTGATCACCCCCAGCGCCTTGGGCGCATGACGCGACCCGGCCCAGGTGAGTGTCCAGTTGTATAGCCTGCGGAACATGCAGCCCCCTTGGTTCGGTGTCCTTTGGCCATGCCGCGTCCCGAAGGTCAAGTTGGACGATTTGCACCTTGGCGTGATCCCGGTATGATCGGGCCATTAGGTGCGGGGAGTGTGACAATGGAATGGCGTGGACGCGAACAGAGCCGGAATATCGAAGACCGCCGCCGGATGGGCGGGGGCGGTGTGCGGGCCGGGGGGATTGGCGGGGTCGGCGTGATCGCCGTGGTCGTGATCGGCTATTTCCTGGGTATCGATGTCACCCCCTTGCTGAACGATCCGTCGGTGGCGGGCGGGGGTGGCCAGGTGACCGAGGCTGACCTGACGCCAGAGGACAAGGCCGCAGAAGAATTCGTCTCTGTCAACCTGCGCTATACCGAAGAGGTATGGGACCAGTTGTTCAAGGAACAGATTGGCCAGCCCTATCAGCCGGTCACTCTGGTGCTGTACAAGGGGGTCACGCAATCAGCCTGTGGCAGCGCCTCGGGGGCGACGGGGCCGTTCTACTGTCCCGGCGACAAGAAGGTGTATTTGGACACCGACTTCTTTTCGACCATGCAGAACCAG
Source organism: Erythrobacter sanguineus (assembly GCA_943368305.1). GTDB lineage: Bacteria > Pseudomonadota > Alphaproteobacteria > Rhodobacterales > Rhodobacteraceae > Fuscibacter. The sequence continues at coordinate 4,749 of CALRKX020000080.1, read as the reverse complement.
TTGGGCGCGGGCGGCGATTTTGCCATGGCCTATGTGGTGGCGCATGAGGTTGCCCACCATGTGCAGGACGAACTGGGCATTCTTGGCAAGGCCAACGATTATCGCCAGCGCGTCAGCGAGGCGGAAAGCAACGAAATCTCTGTCCGCATCGAATTGCAGGCCGATTGCCTGTCTGGTGTCTGGGCGCGGGCCGTGCAGGAGCGTTTCGGCGCGATTCAGCAGGGTGACTTTGAAGAGGCGTTCAACGCCGCCAAGCAGATTGGCGATGACACGCTGCAGCGCAATGCCGGGCGCGTTCCCATGCCCGAAAGCTTCACCCACGGCACCTCCGCCCAGCGGGCAGGCTGGTTCACCAAAGGGCTGAAGTCCGGTCAGATGGAAGTTTGCGACACCTTCGCGGCCCAACAGCTCTGAAACCCCATTGAGCCCGTCGCGCGGACCTTGTAAGAGGGGCCCGCGTGCGGGTGTGGCGGAATGGTAGACGCGACAGACTCAAACTCTGTTTCCGCAAGGAGTGTCGGTTCGAGTCCGACCACCCGCACCAGATTTTCTATCTTCCTGACGGTGCATGGCACGCCACAAGCATCGCTGCCGCTTGTCCGGCGGCGATGAAATAGGCCGGGTCGCGGTGTGTCAGTGATGCGGAAAAGGCGCCGTCCAGCAACAGAATGATCTGCCGCGCCAAAAGCTTGGCCGTTGTCAGGCCAGCGGCGTCCATTTGTCCGGCCAGCCACACCTCGAACCCCGCTTTGTGGCGCGCTCCGACCTTGACGGCAGGATGGCCGGGCAGGGCGGCAAGCTCCGCGATTGTCCGCAGAAAGCCGCAGCCTTTCCATTTCGGATGGCTGGTCACCTTGGCCAGTTCGTCAAAAATCGCCTGCACTTTTGCTGGCAATCCCCCTTCTGCCGCAGCGAACCATCCCGTCATGCGGGCCAGATTCGGCTGATCCCGCGCGTCCAGATAGGCGGCGATCAGCTCGTCCTTGCTGGTGAAATGGTAATAGAGCGTGCGTTTCGTCACGCCCGCCGCCGCCGCGACGGCATCAACGCTGACGCGGCCTATCCCTTCGGCATAAAACAGTTTTTCGGCGGCGTTGATGATGCGGCTGCGGGTGTCTGTTTGGGGTTTCATGAGGCCATGTATACTGACTAGTAAGTATACATTATCCGAGATACCATCATCTTGCCAGCATCTTGCACCAGGAGAGATGCGATGACGGACCTTGTTCTGATGGAAACCGATGGCCCGGTGGCGATGCTGACGCTGAACCGCCCGGCCAAACTGAACGCGCTGAGCTATGAGCTGATCGACGCGCTGATGGCACGGCTGGATGCGATTGAAGGTGATGCCACCCTGCGCGGTGTCATTCTGACCGGCGCGGGCAGGGCCTTTTCGGCGGGCGGTGACATTCCGCAGTTCGCGGCTTCGGTCGGGCAGGGACCGCACATCGCCCTGCGCGATTTTGTGTCACGCGGCCAGCGCCTGACCGCGCGGGTCGAGGCGTTCCGCAAGCCGCTGGTGGTTGCGGTGAATGGCCTTGCCTATGGCGGCGGATGCGAGATCACCGAGGCAGCCCCCCTTGCCATCGCCAGCGACCGGGCGCTGTTTGCCAAGCCGGAGATCAGGCTGGCAATGCCGCCCACCTTTGGCGGCACGCAGAGGCTGCCGCGCCTTGCCGGGCGCAAGCGGGCGATGGAATTGCTGCTGACGGGCGATGCCTTCCTTCCGTTTCGTGCGCTGGACATGGGGCTGGTCAATGCGGTGGTCGAACATGACAGGCTGATCCCCGCGGCCCGCCATCTGCTGGACCGCATTCTGGCCCATTCGCCCCTTGCGACAGAGGCGGTGATGACGGCGGTGACGCGTGGGCTGAACCTGCCCATCGCCGAAGGGCTGCTGGCCGAGGCAGAGCAATTCGCCCGCATGGCCCCCACCGCCGATCTGGCCGAGGGGCTGGAGGCCTGGATCGCCCGCCGCCCTGCCAGCTATGGCGGGCGCTGGAATGCGACGGTCGGGCGCGGCGGCTGACTGACGCGCCCCCTTGCCACCGCGACTCAAAGCGGGATGCTGTGGGCCAAGGAGATTCCCATGGCCCACAGTCACGAACATGATGCCGACGATGCGTCTGCCCCCGCTTTGACCTTGCTGACCGTGTTCGGTCTGCTGGCCGGACTGGCGGCGGAATATGGTGGGGCTCCGCCTTTCGCCCAATGGTTCGGCTATGGGCTGGCCTATCTGGCGGGGGGGCTGCCCGCGCTGCGTGGCGCGCTGGAAGAGCTCTGGCACGACCATGTGCTGGATATCGATCTGCTGATGGTTGCCGCAGCGTTGGCCGCCGCCTCGGTCGGGGCGCCGACCGAAGGGGCGATACTGCTGGCACTGTTCAGCTTGTCCTCGATGCTGGAAGGCCGTGCGATGGGCCGTGCGCGCCGCGCGGTCGAGGCGCTGATGGCGCTGCGTCCCGATACTGCCCTGCGCCGCACGGCCACCGGCATCGAAGAGGTTCCAGCGGAATCGCTGGTTGCCGGTGACATCGTGGTTCTGCGCCCCGGCGCGCGGGTGCCGGTGGACGGCGTTGTGGTGGAAGGCCATGGCGCGCTGGACGAAAGCACGATCACCGGCGAATCCATGCCCCTTGCCAAAGGCCCCGGGGCGCAATTGTTCGAGGCGACGGTCAACCTTGACGGCATTCTGGACATGCGGGTGGCCAAGGCGCTGGCCGACAGCACGGTGGCCCGCATGATCCGCCTGGTGACAGAGGCGCAAGCCGCGCGCTCTCCGTCCGAGCGGTTCTCGGAATGGTTTGGTCAGCGCTATACGGTCGGGGTGCTGGTCGGTTCGATCCTGGCTTATGTGGTGATGCGCGTCATCGGGCTGGCACATGGCGATGCGATGTACCGGGCAGCCACGCTGCTGGTGGCGGCCAGCCCCTGCGCGGTGGTGATCTCGGTTCCCGCAGCGATTCTGTCGGCCTTGTCGGCAGCGGCACGCGGCGGGGTGCTGTTCAAGGGCGGTGCTGCGCTGGAAACGCTGGCGGCGGTGCGGGCCTATGCCTTTGACAAGACCGGAACCCTGACCACGGGGCGTGCCGATCTGGTGCAGATTGCGGCGCCGGGGATGGAGGAAGACGACTTTCTGTCCCGCCTGGTGGCGCTGGAGGCGCAATCGGAACACCCCGTCGCCGGTGCCCTGCGCCGGGCGGCGGCAGAGCGTGGCATCGCCGTGGCCGAACGCACCGGCGTGCGCAGCATCCCTTCCGAAGGGATCGTGGCCGGCGCAGGCGAGGCCTGGGCCGGCAATCCGCGTCTGGTGGCGCGGATGGGGGCGGCGGTGGATCACCCGGCGGTGCAGGCGCTGGCTGCGGGCGATTCAACGACGATCTATTATGGCGAAGGCCCCCGTCTGTTGGGGGCGGTGTCGGTGGCCGATACGGCGCGGCCCTCTTCTGCCGCGAGCCTGTCGGCGCTGCGCGACAATGGTGTGACCGGCATTGCCATGATGACCGGTGACAGGCGGGCGGTGGCGGACCGGATCGGCAGCGGCCTTGGCCTGCGCCCGGACGAAATTCACGCAGATCTGTTGCCGCAGGACAAGGTGGCGCTGGTGGCGGGGCTGGCCCGGCATGGCAAGGTGGCCTTTGTCGGCGATGGTGTGAACGACGCCGCCGCCCTTGCGCGGGCCGATGTGGGCATCGCCATGGGGGCTGCGGGCAGCGAGGTGGCCTTGCAGGCGGCCGATGTGGCACTGTTGTCGGATGAGATGACCCAGCTTGCGGCCGCCCATCGGTTGGCACGGCGGACGGCGGCGATCATCCGGCAGAACCTGATCTTTGCACTGGGGATGATGGTCATTCTGGTCGTGGGGGCCTTGTGGGGGGAATTGCCCCTGCCGCTGGCGGTGGTGGGACATGAGGGCGGGACGGTTCTGGTGGTGCTGAACGGGCTGCGCCTGCTGGCCGACCCGATCCGGCGGGGGACGCGGGGCTGAGATGTCGGCAGCGGGGGCGCTTCGCCCCCCGCACCCCCAGAGAGTATTTGGAGAAGGGCAAACGAGGCGGTCATGGACAGAAAGACCATTCTGATCACCGGAGCAGGATCTGGCATTGGCCGGGCCACGGCGCGGGCGTTTCATGCGGCGGGCTGGCGCGTGGCCCTGATGGGGCGGCGCGAGGCGGCTTTGCGCGAAACCTTGACGGGCGGGCTGATCCTGCCCGCCGATGTGGGCGACCCGGCGCAGGTTGACGCGGCGTTTGACCGGCTGGCGGCGGAATGGGGGCGGCTGGATGTGCTGTTCAACAATGCCGGACAGGCCGCGCCTGCGGCTCCGATTGACGAGATTCCGGTGGAAAGCTGGTTGTCGGTGATGAATGCCAACATCAACGGCATGTTCCTTGTGTCTCGCGCTGCCTTTGGCCTTATGCGGCGGCAAGATCCGCAGGGCGGGCGGATCATCAACAACGGGTCGATCTCTGCCCATGTGCCGCGCCCGGGATCGGTGCCGTATACCATGTCGAAACATGCGGTGACGGGGCTGACACGCACATTGGGGCTTGATGGGCGGCGGTTCAACATTGCCTGCGGACAGATCGACATCGGCAATGCGCTGACCGAGATGGCGGCCGCCTTTCCCGGTGGCGTGCCACAGGCAGATGGCAGTATCCGGGCAGAGCCGGTGATGGATGTGGCGCATGTGTCGGATGCGGTGCTGCACATGGCGGGGCTGCCCTTGTCGGTCAACATCCCGTTCCT
>CALRKX020000079.1:0-8431 GCA_943368305.1 Erythrobacter sanguineus | reverse complement strand
CGAAAGCTCCGATGCCGAAAGCCCTGTAAGGTCCATTTGCCCTTCTCAAAATACTCTCGGGAGGGGTTGGGGGAGGGCAGACGGCCCTCCCCCTGCTGTCAGATCAACCGGCGCTTACTTTTGCAGCTCGGTCCAGATCGCGGTCATGTATTCCTGTGCCTGCGGCGAGCAGGTGGGCAGGAAATGCCCCGAAGCCTTGAACTCTTCGGGAATCACCACCTCGGGCGCGTCCTTCATATCCGCCGGCATGAAGGCATCCGACCCGGCGATGCCGTTGGCATAGCGGGCAAAGCCCGAGATCAGCGCGGCATTTTCGGGAACCATGATGAAGTCGATGAACTTGTACGCCTCATCGACGTTCTTGGCATCTTTCAGCAGGGCAACCGAATCCATCCACAGCGGATAGCCTTCTTTCGGATAGCCGTATTTCACGTCGCCATTGGTCGCCAGACGTGCCCGCATGGTCGAGCCGTTCCAGTTCACGCTGGCCGCCCAGTCGCCATTCGACAGCCGTTCCGTGGCGCCGTAATCCATGCTGATCCAGTCGGGCTTGGCCGCCAGCAGCGCGTCGCGGGCCTTTTTCAGCACTTCCTTGTCTTCGGTGCAGGGCTGACCGCCCGCCCAGAAGATCGCCATGTTGACCACATCGTTCATTTCGGGAACGACGTTGATCTTGCCCTTCAACTCGGCAGGCACATTCAGGAAGATGTTCGAAGTGTTGATGTCGCCCGAATAGATCTTGGTGTTCACGGCCACGCCCGTGGTGCCCCACTGCCATGGAACCGAGTATTTGCGGCCTGCATCCCACGGCACATCCATCCATTCCGGCGCGATGTTCTTGTGGTTGGCCAGCTTGGTCTGATCGAGTTCGGTGATCAGGCCCTTTTCGACCCAGATCGGCACATAATTGGCCGAAGGAACCACCAGGTCAAACCCGGCGCCGCCGGCCTCTACCTTGGCCAGTGCGGTGTCGTTGCTGTCGTATTCGGTGACGGTCACCTTGATGCCCGTCTCTTTTTCGAATTTCGCCAGCAACTCGGGGCTGGTGTAATTGCCCCAGTTGTAAAGCTGCAACTGCCCCTCGGCCATGGCCAGCGTGGTGCTGGCCATCAGCGCGAAGGTCGCGGTGATCATGGTCTTCTTCATTCGGTGGTCTCCCTGTGGTCGTTGGTGTCCCTGCGCCGGGTTCCCGGTCATTTTTGCAGATCGGTCCAGATTGCGGTCATATATTCCATCGACTTGCCAGAGCAGGTCGGCAGGAAATGACCGGCGGCCTTGAATTCTTCGGGAATGTTCACTTCGGGCGCGGTCTGCATGTCGGCGGGCATGAATTCGGACGAGCCGGTGATGCCGTTGGGATAGCGTGCAAAGGCCGAGATCAGGGCCGCGTTTTCCGGCAACATGATGAAATCGAGGAACTTGTAGGCCTCATCCACGTTCTTGGCGTCGCTGAGAAGGGCGACCGAATCCATCCACAGCGGATAGCCTTCGCGCGGATAGCCATAGACCACGGCGGGATTAATCAGCCGCGAACGGAAGGTTTCGCCCGACCAGTTGACCGAAGCTGCCCAGTCGCCATTGGCCATGCGGTCAGTGGTGCCGTAGTCCATCGAGGCCCAGAACGGTTTGGCCGCCATCAGCGCGTCGCGCGCCTTTTTCAGCACCTCGACATCTTCGCTGCACGGTTTGCCCCCGGCCCACATCACGGCAAGGTTGACGATCTCGTTCATCTCTGGGACGACGTTGATCTTGCCCTTCAGTTCATCCGGCGGATTGAGGAACACGTTCGAGGTGTTCACATCGCCCTTGTAGACATTGGTATCCACCGAAATGCCGGTGGTGCCCCATTGCCAGGGAATGGTGTATTCGCGGCCCTTGTCCCAATCGACGTCCATCCATTCCGGCGCGATGTTGCCGTGGTGGGGCAGGCGCGTCAGATCGAGTTTCTGGATCAGCCCCTGTTCGACATAGATCGAGACGAAATGTGCCGAGGGCACCACAAGGTCATAGCCCGATCCGCCCGCCGATACCTTGGCCAGCGCGGTGTCGTTGCTGTCGTAATCGGTCACCGTCACCTTGATGCCGGTTTCCTTTTCGAACTTCTCCAGCAGCTCCGGGCTGGTGTAGTCGCCCCAATTATAAAGGTTCAACTGACCTTTGGCCAGCGCAGGCAGGGCGGAGGACATCAGCAGGACAAGTGCGGTCGTGGTTTTTTTCATCAGGTTCCCTGTCAGTTTTTATCGTTTTGGCGGTTGATCAAGAAGAAGGCGGTCAGAAGCGCGATGGTCAGAACCAGAAGCGCTGTCGAAATCGCGTTGATCTCTGGCGTCATCTGGCGGCGCAACTGGCCCAGCATATAGGTGGGCAGGGTGTCCTGCCCGCCGGATTTGACGAATTCGGTGATGACCACATCATCAAGGCTGATGACAAAGGCCAGCATCGCCCCGGCAATCACCCCCGGCAGCAGCAAGGGCAGGGTGACATGGCGAAAGGTTTTCCACGGCGTTGCGTAAAGATCGGCCGCCGCGGTTTCCAGGCTTAGGTCCATCCCCTCCAGCCGCGCACGGATCGGCAGATAGGCAAAGGGGATACAAAAGGCCGAATGCGCCAGGATCAGATAGCCAAGGCCCTGATAGCCGGTGATCACCTTGATCTGGGCAAAGAAGATCAGCAGCGCCACGGCGGTCACGATTTCGGGCACCATCAGCGGCTGGTTGATGATGACATAGATGAAGGTCTGGCCCTTGAACGCCTTGCGCCGCGTGGTGCCAAGGGCGGCCAGTGTGGCGACGGCGGTAGAGATGACCGCCGCCCAAAGCGCGATGATCAGCGACCGCAGCGTGGCATCTTTGACCTGATCGTTGTTCCAGGCCTTGGCATACCAATCGAGCGAGAACCCGCCCCAGGACGACATCGAGATGTTGGTGTTGAACGAATAGGCGGCCAGTGTGAAGATCGGGATGTAAAGCGCCAGAAACACGCCGATGGCGATGGTGGCAAAGCCCGGCAGGCGGGATACCTGAAACGCGCGATCAGACATTTCCGTCCTCCCGGTTCGCATAGCGGACATAGACCAGCAGGGCGATGGTCACGACGATCAACAGCAGCATCGACAGCGCGGCCCCCAAGGGCCAGTTGCGGCCCTGACCGAACTGCAGTTCGATGAAGTTGCCGATCATCATCTGCTTGCCGCCACCCAGAACGCGCGGCGTGACATAGGCCCCGAGCGAGGGCACGAAGACCAGAATCGACCCGGCGATAAGGCCCGGCTTCACGATGGGCAGGATGATCCGGCGCAGCACCTGCCAGCGGCTGGCGTAAAGGTCATAGCCCGCCTCCAAAAGCCGCATGTCGAACCGGTCGATCGCGGCAAACAGCGGCAGCACCATCAGCGGCAGATAGACATAGACCATGCCGATAAACACCGCGACATCGGTATAGATGATCTGCAAGGGCGTGCTGATCAGCCCCAGCTTCATCAGGATGGTGTTCAGCAGGCCTTCGGTGCGGATCACCTCGTTGATGGCATAGGTGCGGATCAGCAGGTTGGTCCAGAACGGAATGGTGATCAGAAACAGCCAGATCGGCCGCGATTTTGGGGTGCGGGTCGCGATGAACCAGGCGGTGGGAAAACCCACGAGAAAGGTAAAGATGGTGGTCAGAAGCGACAGCTTGATCGACCGCCAGAAGATGGTCAGGTGGGCATCGGCCAGAACCAGCGTGTCATCAAAGATGTCCTTGGTGAACAGGATGCCGCGCCAGCCATCCAGGCTGAACCCCCATTCCACATTGCCGTATTTGCCCGGCAGCAGGAAGGAATAGACCAGCACGATCATCAGCGGCCCGACCGCGCCTATCAGCAGGATCAGAAGGGCGGGGGTGGACAGATACCAGGCGTTGCGGACGGATCGGGAAACTTGGGCCTGTTCGGCTTGGCTCATCCCTTAATCCTCCACCACCTGCGCCGCGCCGGGGGCGAAGCGCAGGGCCAGCGTCTGGCCGATGGCAAGACCGGCATCGCCGGTCGAGGGGTTTTGCAGGCGGGCCACAACCTCGGTGCCGTCTTTCAGTGCCAGATGGCAATGGGTGTCGGTGCCGAAATAGACCAGATTGGTGATGGTGGCGGCAAGGGCGCCAGCCTCACCCGCCGGAACAAGGCGCACCTGTTCGGGGCGGATTGCCACGGTCACGCGCTGGCCGGGGGTGGTGCCCGCAACCTCGACCAGATCGCCGGTGGCAAGGCGCGCGCCGCCCGCCTCGGTCGTGGCGGTCAAGAAGTTCGTCTCGCCGATGAAGCTGGCGACAAAGCGGTTCACGGGGCGGGTATAGATGTCTTTCGCCGTGCCCACCTGTTGCAGCTTGCCCGCCGACATGACGCCGATGCGGTCGCTCATCGTCAGGGCTTCTTCCTGATCATGGGTCACGAAGACAAAGGTGATGCCGGTTTCGGTTTGCAGCCGCTTCAACTCGATCTGCATTTCCTTGCGCAGCTTGAGGTCCAGCGCCGACAAGGGTTCATCCAGCAGCAGCACCTTGGGCTGCGGAGCCAGCGCGCGCGCCAGCGCCACGCGCTGTTGCTGACCGCCCGATAGCTGGCTGGTCTTGCGCCCTGCCATCGCCTCCAGTTTCACCAGTGCCAGCATCTTTTCGGTGGTGGCCTTCACCTCTGCCGCCGGTTTGCCCAGCATCTGCAAACCAAAGGCGATGTTCTGCGCCACCGTCAGGTGGGGGAACAGCGCATAGCTTTGGAACACCGTGTTCACCGGCCGCTTGTTGGGCGGCAGATAGGTGATGTCCTGCCCATCCAGCAGGATAGTGCCGGAGGTGGGCATTTCAAACCCTGCGATCAGCCGCAAGAGCGTGGTTTTCCCACAGCCCGATGGCCCCAGCAGCGTAAAGAACTCACCCTTGCGGATTTCGACCGAAACATCGTTCAGCGCGCGGACCTGGGCATCGCCCTGTCCGAAGGCTTTCACCGTGTTGCGGGCCTCGACGGCGTTTTGCGCGTTCAAGGTGACTCGCTCCCTGTTGTTTTGATCATATTGGGCGTTGCGTCAGTTTGGCGCAACGCCTGTTTGACCGAAGCGTGACTTCGGAAAATCCGATGTCAAGCGATGTTGGGGCGAAGATCAATCCAGGGTTGTGCCGCTTCGACCTCTGCACAAAGAGCGATCAGTTCTTCGTCCAGACCGTAAGGGGCGGCCAGATGCAGCCCCATGGGCAGCCCAGTGGCCGACATGGCCAGGGGCAGGCTGGCCGCGGGCTGACCACTGGCGTTGAAGGCGGCGCAGAAGGGCGAATAGGGGAAGATGCCTTCCATCCGATAGGCGAGGTAATCGGTGGTGGTATGGGCAAAGCGGCCGACGCGGGCCGGGGGTTCGGCAAGGGTGGCGGTCAGCAGGATGTCCCAACCTTCGGCAAAGAACCCGGCCATCTGGCGGCCAAAGGTGTGAATTTCGCCGACCGCCTCCAGATACCGCGTCGGGGCAAGGGTGGCGGCATGGGCCACGGCGCCCCGGCCCACACCTTCGACCAAATCCTCGGTCAGTGGTTGGCCCTTCAGCGCCTTCTTGATCGACAGGGCTGTGCCGACACCGACGATATCGGTCCAGGCACGCATCATCATGCCCACATCGGCATGGGGGCGGGCCGGGTCAACGCGGTGGCCCAGTGATTCCAGCAGCTTGCCAGTGCTGCGGACGGCTTCGGCCACCTCTGGATCAATCGGCTGGCCGGTCAGGGTGGTGTCGCAGATTGCCACGCGCAGGCGGCGCGGCGGGCGGCTGATGGCATCGGCGTGGCTGCGCAGCAGGGGCGGCGCTGCATAGGGCGCGCCTAGGTCTGGGCCACCGCAGGCATCCAGCATCACCGCCGTATCGCGCACCGACCGGCTGAGGAATCCGTCGATCGCCATGCCCGCCCAGCCTTCGCCAACGTAAGGTCCGTCAGGCAGGCGGGCGCGGGTGGGTTTGAAACCGAAGAGGCAACAAGAACTGGCCGGAATGCGCACCGACCCGCCGCCGTCCGACCCATGGGCCATGGCCACGATGCCCGCAGCAACCGCCGCCGCCGCCCCGCCGGATGACCCGCCAGAGGTATGGTCAAGGTTCCACGGATTGCGGGTTGGCCCACCGTAAACGGCGGATTCGGTGGCGGTGCCCACGCCGCCCTCGGGGCTGGTGGTGCGGCCAAAGGTGACGACGCCGGTGGCCTGCATCCGCCGAAAAATCTCGGAATCGACCGGATAGGTTGTGTTGGCCAAAAGGCGACTGCCGTTGTGGCTGGGGAAATCTTTCGCCTCGCAGCCCAGATCCTTGAGCAGAAAGGGCACGCCACGAAACGGCCCGCGCGGCAAACCGGCCTTGATCGCCGCCCGCGCCACGCCTTCCTGCACCAGCACCACGGCGTTCAGCCTGGGGTTCAGCACCTCCACCGCCTTCAGCGCGGCGTCCAGCGCCTCGTCCGGGGTGATCTGGCCGCGCGCCACCCAGCCCGCCAGTTCGGTTGCATCTTTCGCGCCCAGATCGCCAAACATTGCCTTCTCCTTCGTTTGGCGCAGCGTTTCGCCGATTTGCTGCTCCGTCCACCCTGTTGCGCCACCGATGCGTCGGTTTCCGCCCATCTTGGTCGGCCAAGGGCGCTTGACATGGGGGCCAGTCGGGGTAAGCACGACGCACCTTCGGTTCCGGGTTTCCGGATGAAAAGGGAACGCGGTGCGGGGGGCAACCCCAAGTCCGCGGCTGCCCCCGCAACTGTAAGCGGCGAGAGACGGCGGATCAGGCCACTGGGAAACCGGGAAGGCCCGCCAGATCGACGACCCGCAAGCCAGGAGACCTGCCAAGGGGTTCACCCTTTCCCTCGCGCGGGGTGCGCGGAGGAGGCGGCTTTTCGCCAGTGGTGACGCAAACGGCGGCGGGGCATGCCCCCGACGCAGCATCACATTGCGGGCGGCGCGCCGTCCGAAGGGGGAAGTATGAAGGCCAATGGACTCTCGGTTTGTGCAATCTCGGCTTTGGCTCTGGGGGCAGCTTTGGCGCATCCGGTGTGGGCGCAGGACGGCACTGATGACATCATCCTGCTGGACCCGGTGACCCTGTCGGCCAACCGGACCGCGACCGAAGCCAACCGCACCGGCACCTCGGTTTCGGTGATCGACCGCGCCGAAGTGCAGGATACGGGCAGCCTTTCGCCGGTGCAGGCGCTGGCCGATCTTCCGGGGGTGTCCTTCTCGCAGCAGGGGGGCCTGGGCCAATCGGCCAACCTGCGTATCCGCGGGGCCGATACCCGCTATATCGCGGTGTATTTTGACGGCATCCGCATCACCGACCCGTCGTCAACCCAGACCGCGCTGGATTATGGCACCCTGCCGGGGATGGACATTGCAAGGGTCGAAGTGCTGCGCGGCAGCCAGTCGGCGCTGTGGGGCGGGTCTGCCGTGGGCGGCGTGATCAACTTTTCCTCGGTCGAGGCGATGGAGGAAGGCACGCATCAGGAAGTGACGGTGCAGGCGGGTGACATGGGCACCGCCGCCCTGAGCTATAGCCTGACACAGAAGACCGGCGATCTGGAAACGGCGCTGACAGTGTCGCATAGCCAGACCGATGGCTATTCGGCGGCGCGGATCGGCACCGAAAAGGACGGCGCCGAAATCTCGCGCCTGTCGCTGACCGGCAAATATCATGTGAATGACACGCTGACCCTTGGGGCTGCGGCCTTTGCGCAATATTCGCATGTGGATTATGACGGCTATGATCCCTTCACCTATACGCTGCAGGATCAGGCCAACACCCTGCGCCGTCAGGAAACCGGCGCGCGTCTGTTCGCCGAGGTGCTGGCTGGCAACACCACCCATGTCTTTGATCTGACGCGCTATAACATCGGGCGGGTCTATCAGGACGAGATAAGCCCCGGCACCTATGACGCCCACCGCACCACTCTTGGCTGGACCGCGACGACCGAAGTTTCCGATCAGATCAAGCTGGTTTACGGTGCCGACTGGATGCGTGAAGAGGCAAGCTATACCAACCTGACCTCGGGCAGCGCCGATACCCGGCAGTATGGCGCCTTTGCCCAACTGCTTTGGGCACCGCGCGACGATCTGGATCTGGCGGCGACGCTGCGGCGCGATGAACATTCGGCCTATGGTGGCTTCACCTCTGGCCGTCTGGCGCTGGCATGGCGGCCTGCCGAGGGCACGACGCTGCGCGCGGCGGTGGCGACGGGGTTCCGTGCGCCCTCGATTGATGAGTTGTATGGCGATTATCCGGCCTTCTTTTTCCACGGCAACCCCAACCTGACGCCGGAAGAAAGCACCAGCTATGAACTGGGGATCGAGCAGGAGTTTGGCGGCAACGCCCGGCTGACCGCCACGCTGTTCCGGCTGAACATCGACAACCTGATCGCCACGACCGCCGATTATGCGTCGCTGGAA
>CALRKX020000078.1:0-8473 GCA_943368305.1 Erythrobacter sanguineus | reverse complement strand
GGCGCGTTCTTCTGGAGTGAGGAACGCGCCCAGTTCCACCTCTCGGCCATTGCCGCGCAGGGTCAGATAGCCCGGCACCGGGCCCCCCGTGGGGTAAAGGCGCACCGTCACCCAATAGGTATTGGCCTGCCATTCCTGCCGCCTGCCCTTGGGGCCAAGGCGGATCAGGGTGGTCTGATCGGCGGTCAGCGTCAGATCCTCGGTGATCAGCGCGTCGCGGTAGCTTTTTTGCAGCGCAAGCCAGATCCCGGCGATGGCGGCCAGCAGAAAGGGCAGCAACCCCCACAGGATGGGCGAACCAAGCACCGCCAGCAGCGGCAGCGCCAGTAGCGCGGCGGTGATGGCGATGAAGGCCACAAAGCCCCGGCGCGGAAGAGAGCGATAGGGCCAGAGGTGGAGGCATTCCGGCGTGTCGGCTGTGGCGGGGGTCCAGCGATAGGGCATATGGTTCAGCTTGCGTTACAACTGCGAGAGTTCGGACTGCGTTCCCCCCTGCCCAATCTGTTTCTGCAACTTTTCAAATAGTGCATGGACGAGATGAGCCGCCTCCCGGTCATAGTCGTCGAGCATCGAGCCGAGTTCCAGGTTCCTGTGCGATTTTCTGTTGTCAGTATAGGTGATTGTACGCATGCGTTCATAGCTTATTGCCAGTCGCGGAAGGGCACTTCTTTTTCGTGGCGATCCTGCTGGTTGGTCGTTCAGGTTCGGATGACCCCCATACAGATTTCGCGCGTCTCTGATCCGCTTCCAAGCCGGACCCAGCCGTTTGATTTTGCGATCACCAGTCAGTGCGTACCGCATTTCCAAGATTGCATCCTGCTGGATGATCACTGCCTGAAAAATTCCCCAGACCTCAATGTAATTACAGACGTATGCGCCTTGACGAAAGCCACTTTCCCGATGCCGTAAGAGAGCCTCCGCCGTGTCCTGCAACTGATCCTTGGCAACACAAAAGGCCTGATACCGATCTTGGGTCGCAAAGCCACAATTTTGAAGCTGCATCCAGATGTTCATGTTCTGATGCCAGTAGGCAGAGAGGGCATCGCGCTTTTCAGCAACACGGTATGTCATTTCCAAGCTCCTTTGTTGGCCGTGGATTTGACAGTGCGAATGCATGGCGAATTGAACAATGCACAGAAACAGAAAAGGCCCCGAGGTTTCCCTCGGGGCCTTTTGTCATCTGTTTCACTCAGTGCCCGTGGGCGTGGTCCCAGTCGGACTGCTTCGGCAGCTGCTCGAACGTATGTTCCGGCGGCGGGCAGGGCAGGGTCCATTCCAGGGTGTCGGCGTATTCGTTCCAGTAGTTGTTCTCGGTGATCTTCTTGCCGAAGAACAGGGTGTAGAACACGATGCCGATGAAGAACACGAACGAGGCAAAGGACAGGAACGCCCCCAGCGACGAGATGTGGTTCCAGTAGGCAAAGGCCTCGGGGTAGTCGATATAGCGGCGCGGCATGCCCTGGCGGCCCAGGAAGTGCTGCGGGAAGAAGGTCAGGTTCGCGCCGATGAACATGGCGAAGAAGTGAACTTTGCCCGCCCATTCCGGATACTGCCGGCCCGACATCTTGCCGATCCAGAAGTAGATGCCGGCGAAGATGCCGAACACAGCGCCAAGCGACATCACATAGTGGAAGTGCGCCACGACGTAATAGGTGTCGTGATAGGCGCGGTCTACCGGGGCTTGGCTCAGCACGATGCCGGTCACGCCGCCCACGGTGAACAGGAACAGGAAGCCGAAGGCCCACAGCATCGGGGTTTCAAAGCTGATCGAGCCGCCCCACATGGTGGCGATCCACGAGAACACCTTGATGCCGGTGGGCACCGCGATGACCATGGTGGCCAGCATGAAGTACGACTGTTGATGCAGGCTCATCCCCACGGTGTACATGTGGTGCGCCCAGACGACGAAGCCCAGAACGCCGATGGCGACCATGGCATAGACCATCGGCAGGTAACCGAAGATCGGTTTGCGCGAGAAGGTCGAGATGACCTGCGAAATGATGCCGAAGGCCGGGATGACGATGATGTACACTTCCGGGTGGCCAAAGAACCACAGGATGTGCTGATACAGGATCGGGTCACCGCCGCCCGATGGCTGGAAGAAGGTGGTGCCAAAGTTGCGGTCGGTCAGCAGCATGGTGATCGCACCTGCCAGAACCGGCAGCGCCAGCAGAATCAGCCACGAGGTGACGAAGATCGACCAACCGAACAGCGGCACTTTGTGCAGCGTCATGCCGGGCGCGCGCATGTTCAGGAAGGTGGTGATCATGTTGATCGCACCCAGAATCGACGAGGCACCCGACAGGTGAACCGCGAAAATCGCGAGGTCCATCGAATAGCCCTGATCGGAGGTCGACAGCGGCGGGTAAAGCACCCAGCCCACGCCCGCGCCGGTCTGTCCGTCACCGCCCGGTGCGAACAGCGAGGCCACGGCCAGCGAGGTGCCCGCGACATACATCCAGTAGGACAGGTTGTTCATGCGCGGGAAGGCCATGTCCGGCGCGCCGATCTGCAATGGCATGAAGTAGTTGCCAAAGCCACCGAAAAGAGCCGGAATCACCACGAAGAACATCATCAGAATGCCGTGGGCGGTGACGGTCACGTTCCACACATGGCCGTTTGGCGTGCAGGGCTGCGAGGCATCGGCGAACAGCCGCATCCCCTCGGTGCACATGTATTGCACGCCCGGCTCCATCAGCTCCATCCGCATGTAAACGGTGAAGATGACCGAGATCAGGCCCACGATGCCTGCGGTGAAAAGGTAAAGGACACCGATGTCCTTGTGGTTGGTGGACATGAACCAACGGGTAAAGAACCCCTTGTGGTCATGCTCGTGGCCGTGAATGGCTGCGTCTGCCATTGGCGTCTCCCGTTTCGTTCAAGTGCTTTTCGCGCGGCAAAACCGCGCCTGTTCATTGGCATCGTGTTTAGTGCGGGGCGCGGATCACGGCAATGTCAGAGTTTGATCCAGATCAAGAAAAGGTGTCGCAGGGCGCGGGCAACCGGGGCGCAAGGAAAAAGGGCGGCCCAAAGCAGGGCCGCCCTTTCTGCCGGTCACGAAGGGCCGGAATTACTTTTTCGTGGCAAGGAAGGCTGCGATGTCTTCGCCGCCCTTGGCCAGTTTGAAGGTCATGTTCGACTTGGCGGCGGCATCGCCGGTCTTTTCCTTCACGAAAGCGGTCGGGTCGGTGACATAGGTTGCCAGCGTGGCTTCGTCCCAGACGAGGCCGGTGGCACCCAGTTCCTTGAGGCCCTCGCCATAGTTGAACCCGGCCTCGGACCCCGCAGCACGACCGATGACGCCGAACAGGTTCGGCCCGGTCTTACCGCCTTTGATGATGGCGGTACCGTCGGCTGCCGTGATCGAGTGGCAGGCCTTGCACTTGTTGAAGCCTTTTTCACCTGCTGCCGGATCACCGGCAAGGGCAGGGGCGGCGACGGTCAGACCGCAGAGCAGGACCGTCAGAGAAATCTTGTTCATGTTCACCTCTTGCTATGCGCTCGCGTGGCAGGGCCCGGCGAGTCGCCCTGGCGCGCTTCACATCTGATGAATGGCGGGGCCGCTATTCAATATCAAGGCATACAAAGGGCGGATTGACGGGTGACAGTCTGCTCAAATGTCGCAGCCAGGGCCGCGTCAAGGTCGGCCATGGTCACGGGCAGGCCCAGATCGACCAGGCTGGTCACACCATGGTCGCGGATGCCGCAAGGCACGATTCCCGTAAAATGCGACAGATCGGGTTCGACATTGATCGAAATGCCGTGAAAGCTGACCCAGCGGCGCAGCTTGATGCCAAGGGCGGCAATCTTGTCTTCGCGCAGTGTGCCGTCGGGCAGGCGGGCCTTGTCGGGGCGTTCGACCCAGACGCCGACGCGACCGGGGCGGATCTGCCCGGCCACGTTGAATTCGGCCAGCGCTGCAATCACCCAGTTTTCCAGATCGCGCACGAAACAACGCACATCGCGCCCGCGCTTGCCCACGTCCAGCATGACATAGACCACCCGCTGGCCCGGCCCGTGATAGGTATATTGCCCGCCGCGCCCCACGTTGAAGACGGGAAAGCGGTCTGGCTGCGTCAGATCAGCGGGCTTGGCACTGGTGCCGGCGGTGTAAAGGGGCGGATGCTCCAGCAGCCAGATCGCCTCTGGTGCGCGGCCCTCGGCAATGGCGGTGGCGCGGTCCTCCATCGCGGTAAGGGTTTCGGCATAGGGCGAAAGCCCCGGCAGGGTCTGCCATTCCGGTTCCTGAGCCATCTGCGCCTCCGTCTGTTGCCTGACATTTGGCGTGCCGCGCGGCGGTTTGCAACGGGCGTCAGAATCCCCCTTTTCTTCGGACGGTTCAGTCGCTACATAGCCGCCACCTCAAGGGCGATGCCCATGTGGGCCCGAGTGTGCGGATGTGGCGGAATTGGTAGACGCGCAGCGTTGAGGTCGCTGTTCCTTAACCGGAGTGAAAGTTCGAGTCTTTTCATCCGCACCACTCGAAGCCCTGTTGCTGGCGATGCCAGCCCCCCTCCCGATCAATGCTGCTGACCTGTTATCTGCGATGTCGCAGGCCCGCCCCATGGTGCGGATGACTGCTTTCTGAGCAGTCTTGCGCAGCGCAGGTGCAGGATTATCGACAGAGTGGATGTTCCTGATTGACAGGTGGTATTCCGGTATACCAACGTGCCAGAGCCAGATGTGCGGCGGGCAGGTTCCGCTACGTCAGGATGTTCGGCGCTAACACTTTGCCGGACCGCCGATTCGATTGACGCGATGCCGCTATGGGCGGCAAACGCGGCGTAAAATGCCCGATTGTGACGCGTTTCATATGCGAACAGTCGGAAACGTATGTGGGCGTTGCCAACCCCGGCAGCATCCGCTTTAGTCACGGGGAAGAGTGGCGAATAACGCCACCAGACAGACAGGGAGAACTTGGGTTTGGCACAAAACGGGCCTGGCGACGCATACGTCGAATTTCAGCATGTGCAAAAAAGCTATGATGGCGTCTCGCTGGTCGTAAAAGACCTGAACCTTTCGATCGGAAAGGGCGAGTTTCTGACGATGCTGGGGCCCTCGGGTTCAGGGAAAACCACCTGCCTGATGATGCTGGCCGGGTTTGAGACCGCCACCAACGGCGAGATCCTGCTGGACAGGCGCCCGATCAACCAGGTGCCGCCGCACAAGCGCGGCATTGGCATGGTGTTCCAGAATTACGCGCTGTTCCCCCATATGACCGTGGGCGAGAACCTGTCGTTCCCGCTGGAAGTGCGCGGCATGGGCAAGGATGAGCGCGAGGCCAAGGTCAAGCGCGCGCTTGACATGGTGCAGATGGGCACATTCATCAACCGCCGTCCCGCCCAGCTTTCGGGCGGCCAGCAGCAGCGGATCGCTTTGGCCCGCGCGCTGGTGTTCGACCCGGCACTGGTCTTGATGGACGAACCCTTGGGTGCCCTGGACAAGCAACTGCGCGAGCATATGCAGTTCGAGATCAAGCACCTGCACGAATCTCTTGGAATTACGGTGGTTTACGTCACCCACGATCAGGGTGAGGCCCTGACGATGAGCGACCGGATCGCGGTGTTCAACGATGGCCGCATCCAGCAGCTTGCGCCGCCTGCCGATCTGTATGAACGCCCCGACAACAGCTTTGTCGCTCAGTTCATCGGCGAGAACAACAAGCTGCCCGGCACGATCGAGGAGCTGACCGGTGACAAGGCGCTGGTGCGTCTGGCGACCGGAGAGCTGATTGACGCCACGGCGGTGAACGTGACCGAAAAGGGACAGAAGACTCTGGTCTCGATCCGGCCCGAGCGGGTGGAGTTCAAGCCAGAGATGATGCCGGAAGGCATTCACCGCATCGACGCCGAGGTTCTGGAGGTCATCTATATGGGTGACATCCTGCGCGCGGTGCTGCGGGTTGCGGGGGCGGACGACTTCGTGATGAAGATGCGCAATACGCTGGGCCAGACCCGTCTGACCCCCGGCGAAAAGATCAAGGTCGGCTGGCATCCCCAGGATGCCCGCGCGCTGGACCCGATCTGAGAAATCCCTTCGGCGGGGGCGGCGGGCACAATCCCGCCGCGACGACCGAAACCAACCAAAAAAGCAACAGGGAGCTATAGATGAAAAAAGTCCTGATCCTCTCCACCGCGCTGTGCGCCGTGGCGGGCATCGCGCGTGCAGACATCACCGTGATGTCCTGGGGTGGCGCCTATGGCGAAGCCCAGGCCGAAGCCCATGTGAAGCCGTTCATGGCGAAATCCGGCAAAGCCACGATCATGGTGGACAGCGACAACCCGGCGCCTGCGATCAAGGCGATGGTTGAAGCAGGTAACGTCACCGTTGACGTCGCCTCGGTCGAATATGCCGATGGCATCCGCCTGTGCGACGAAGGTGTGCTGGAGCCGATCGACGTGGCCTCGCTGCCCGCCGGTGCCGACGGCACGCCTGCCGCAGATGACTTCATCCCCGGTGCCGTGACCGAATGCGCCGTTTCGACCGACATCTGGTCGAACGTCTTCGCCTATGACACCACCAAGTTCCCCGAAGGCCCGACGACGGTTGCCGATTTCTTCGACCTGACGAAGTTCCCCGGCAAGCGCGGCCTGAAGAAGGGTGCCAAGGCAACCCTGGAACTGGCGCTGATGGGTGACGGCGTGGCCGCTGCCGACGTTTACAAGGTGCTGTCCACCCCCGAAGGCGTGGACCGCGCCTTTGCCAAGCTGGACACCATCAAGAAGGACGTCGTCTGGTGGGAAGCCGGTTCGCAGGCCCCCCAACTGCTGGCGGACGGCGAAGTGGCGATGACCACCGCCTACAACGGCCGTATCTTTGCGGCGGCGATCAATGAGGCCAAGCCCTTCAAGATCGTCTGGGATGGCCAGATCTATGAAAACGAAATGTACGTGATTCCGAAAGGCGCCCCGAACGCTGCCGATGCGCTGGAGTTCGTGAAATACGCGACCTCGACCGAAGGTCTGCGCGCGCAAGCCACGTTCATTTCCTACGGCCCGGCCCGCAAGTCGGCCCTGAAGGAAAAGCTGATCTTCAAGGACGGCAAGACCGAGATGGGCCCCCATCTGCCGACCGCGCCGGAAAACATGACCAATGCGCTGGAAACCTCGTCCACGTTCTGGGTCGATCATGACGCGGAACTGAATGAGCGCTTCCAGGCCTGGCTGGCTCAGTAATCTGGCCCAATAATCCTGCCCTTACCGGCAAGATGACTGCCGGGCGCGGCTTGATCCGCGCCCGGAGCTTACGAAAGGATTACGGAATGGCCGAAGCCGCCACGACCCTGCTGACCACGTCTGACGGCCGACCGCTGAAGGCGGCACTTGCCACCGCACAGGCCCGTGCCAAGCGCCGCGCCTTTCTGCTGGTGCTGCCGTTGCTGCTGTTCGTGCTGCTGACCTTCCTGATTCCGATCGGCTATATGCTGAAACGCTCGATCGAGCATGATGGCTTCTCGTCGTCAGCCCCGACCCTGGCCGCATGGTTCGCCGGGCAAACTGCGTTCGATCCGGCCAATCCGCCAGAAGAGGCCTATGCCGCGCTGGTCACAGACCTGGCCAGAATGCAGGCAGACCGCACCACTGGCATGGCCGGCACCCGCATCAACTATACCGTTCCCGGCACGATCAGCCTGTTCAAAGCTGGCGCCCGCGCCGCCAAAGACCTGCAACCGCCCTTCAAGGAAGCGCTGATTGCGATCGATCCCGAATGGGCGATGCCGCGGCTGTGGCGCGCGATGGAGGCGGCCTCCAGCCCCTATACGACCGAGTTCTATCAGGTCGCAACCGACCGCAAGCTGGGCGATACCGGCTGGGACCGGGGCGGCGACAAGGACCGGATCTATCTGTATCTGTTTTTCAAGACCTTTCTGGTTTCGGGGGCGATCACGGTGATCTGCCTTTTGCTGGCCTTTCCCGTGGCGCATCTGCTGGCCGTGCTGCCGATGTCGAAATCGTCGCTGCTGATGATTCTGGTGCTGCTGCCGTTCTGGACCTCGCTTCTGGTGCGGACTACGGCGTGGATTGCGCTGTTGCAGGAGCAGGGCATCGTCAATGACCTGTTGGTCTGGGCGGGTATTCTGTCGGACGACAACCGGCTGGCGGCGATGTACAACATGACCGGCACGATTGTGGCGATGACCCATGTGCTGCTGCCCTTCATGATCCTGCCGTTGTATTCCGTAATGCGGGTCATTCCGCCCAGCTATGCCCGCGCTGCGCGCAGCCTTGGGGCAACAAGCTGGACCACCTTCCGCCGCATCTATGTGCCCCAAACGCTGCCGGGCATCGCCGCCGGGTCGCTGTTGGTCTTCATTCTGGCGGTTGGTTACTACATCACCCCCGCGCTGGTGGGCGGGGCGGACGGGCAGCTGATTTCCAACCTGATCAGCTTTCACATGACCAAATCGAACTGGTCGCTGGCCGCAGCCCTGGCGGCGATGCTGCTGGCTGCCATTCTTGTCCTGTACTGGCTT